>CAIWXH010000167.1 GCA_903916565.1 uncultured Oscillochloris sp.
CAAGGGAAAGAAGGTGCCTATGCGACGACAGCTAACGGGCTTGACACTGGTACTCGTTGGCCTAGTGGCGCTGAGTTTCGGCTTGACGCTCGGCCTCGCCCCGACCCCTGCGGCGGCTAAACCCGCCCTCCAGCCATGGACCCGTCCCACGCTTGTTCCGACGGCTGAACCCAGTGGCGATGGTACCCCCAAACCGGCGGCACCTGGTCGGATTACGGGTACGGTGATTGACGTCCGTACCGGTGCGCCGGTTTCGGGCCAGCAGGTTCTTGTGGGCGATACCACGCTGACCAGCGACAGCGCGGGGAACTACGAGGTGTGGCGGGCACCCGGACAGTATCTCGTCTCGCTTATGCTTGGCCCGGATGCGGGTACGGTCGCCCAAACCCCAACGCTGGCGACGGTGTGGGGGAGCGATACCGTGGTTGTCCACCTCTTCTTTACGAGTCCGGCCCCGCTGTCGGCGGCGACGGCCACCGCGCTGCCGCTCCCGACGCCTGCGCCGCTGGTGGCGGTGCTGCCCGGCGATTTGCCCGACTCCTCGGTGGCGGCGAAGCCGGTAAGCCTGCCGGTGACCGGCAATGAGTTGCTCGACCCGCAGAGCCTGGTGTTGGGCGGGCTGGCGCTGCTGGCGCTGGGGGCTTCGCTGCTGCTGCTGCCACGTCGCGCACCTGCGCGTGTCGGTGCCTCGGCCCCGCGCCGGCGCCGGCGCCGAAGCGCGCAGGAGTTGCTTGAGGATCTGTTGCGCCGCGACCCGTAGATACCGTGGGTGTTGACGAGTCGTTCGCCCTGTCTTTTTCTGGAAATCCCCCGGAAAAGACAGGGCGTTCATTGTGTCTGGGGGAACCGCGCCAGCTACCAACGGACGGTGACGGGCGTGCCCAGTGGTGCCCATGCGTAGAGCCACGTCGCCGCATCGAGCGGCAGGTTGACGCATCCGTGGCTGAGCCGTGCGCCACTGCCGAAGCGGTTGTGCCAGTAGGTGCCGTGCAGGGCCACGCCGCCCACGATGTACATGGCATTGGGCACATTCGGCACCGTCCAGCACTGATCGCCAGCGCACCCGCGCATGGTTTGCGAGCGAATTTTGTAGTAGATCGCGAAACGGCCTACGGGCGTGTTAAAGCCGTCACGTCCGGTCGAGACGGGCGCATCGAAGACGATGGTTGCGCCATTATAGGCGTAGAGCCACTGGGCGCTCAGATCGACGATGATGCTTTTCCCGCTGTTCGATGCCAGGGGCGCTGCATCCGGCGTGGCGGTGGACGCTTCTGGCTGCGGTGGCGCGGTGGCCGTTTTTGGCTGCACGACGGTGGGTGGCGCAGCGACTGATGGTGCGGTCGTGGGTGCGGGCATGGGCGCGGGGAGATCTACGGCGATGGGTTGCGGCAGCGGTGCGGGCTGCCCGAGCGTATCCACGGTCAGGGCACCCGCTGGATCGACCGGGCTAGTGGACAGGCCGCGTAGCAGCGCGAGGTCGCGCCCAAGCGCCCCGATCTGGATGGCGGCGTCGGGCGCGGCACCGGGGTATTGTTCAAGGCGTCCCCGCTCGAAGTACTGCACTAGGGCCAACTGGGCACCGACATACTCCCAGGCCGGTGCGCTAATGGGCACACCGAAGACATCGCGCCCCCCCGCCATTTCCCAGAAGGTGCGGAAGGGTACGTCTAGGGTGTAGCCCGTCTCGCTGAAGCGGCGGGCCTCGGTTGATTCGGTCGCCGGAGGTGCGGGTGGCGCGAAGTTCTTCCAGAGCGCGGCGGCATACTCCGCACCAAGCCGCCCACGGAGGACAGCGTCGGCATACTCGGGGTGTAGCTCGAGTCGCCCCCGCTCGAAGTACTGGACGGTTAGCCCGCCTTCGTCTATGGGGGGCGTGATCGGTGCGCCCAGGGTGAGCGGGCCATTGCTGGTGCGCCAGTGGGCGAGGAAGCCATGCTCGTTGCTCAGCCGCTGGCCTGTGGTGACGAAGTAGAGTGCGTCGTCTTGGGCGCGACTGGCCCCAGGCGCGACCCAGAGTCCGACCGCTAGGCCAAACAGCAGGCTGGACACACACGCCGAGAGGAAACGTCGGCTGGGCTGGAAAGACATCTGAGGCTCCTGGTTACGCTGGATGCTCACGAAACCACACGTCTGTATCTTATGGTAGCATGATTGTCTGAATGAGCGATGGCATAGTACGAGGAACGACCAATGCAAGAACTGAGCGCCGAATTGGCCGCGCTGCGTGAGCGCTTCGCCCTGATCCGGGGGCATCTTTGACTTGGCGGGCAAGCGAGCGCAGATTGAAACCCTTGAGGTGCAGTCTGCCGACCCTGGGCTTTGGAATGACCCCCGTCAGGCCCAAGGGGTGTTGCAGCGCCTCACGCGCCTAAAGACGGAGGTTGAGCAGTGGACATCGCTTGAGGCGCGCCTTGATGGGTTGGCCGAACTGCTTGAACTGGCCGCTGCCGAGGATGAGCAGTCACTGCGTGGCGATCTGGCCGTCGAGATAACTGGCGCAAAGCACGACCTTGATCGGCGCGAGCTGGCGCTCTTGTTAAGCGGTCACTACGATGATGGTGACACGTTTATCTCGATCCAGGCGGGTATGGGTGGCACCGATGCCCAAGATTGGGCCGAGATGCTGCTACGGATGTACACGCGCTGGGCCGAAAGTCGTGGCTATACCGTCAATTTGGTTGACCAGAGCGATGGCGACGAGGCTGGGATCAAGAGTGCAACCCTTGAGGTGCGCGGCCCGTACGCCTATGGCTATGCCCGCGCCGAGGCCGGTGTTCACCGCCTGATCCGTCTTTCGCCCTTCAATGCGGCCCACACCCGGCAGACGTCGTTCGCCCGCATCGAGGTGATGCCCGAGGTGGACGATGCGCCCGAGGTGGTGATCACGCACGATGATCTGCGTATCGATGTCTTTCGCAGCGGCGGCAAAGGCGGCCAGGGCGTCAACACTACCGACTCGGCGGTGCGGCTGACTCATCTGCCGACCGGGCTGGTGGTGACATGCCAGAACGAGCGCTCACAGATTCAGAACCGCGAGACCGCGCTGCGCGTGCTGCGCGGTCGCCTGCTTGAGCGCGAACTTCAGCGTCAGGTCGAGGCGCGCTCGCGCTTGCGTGGTGAGTACCGTGACGCCGCCTTTGGCAGCCAGATGCGTACCTATTATCTGCACCCCTCGACGATGGTGAAGGATCATCGCACCGACCATGAGACGAGTAATGTCCAGGCGGTGCTTGATGGTCAGATCGACAACTTTATCGAGGCATACCTCCGCTGGAATGTCAGCGAAGGATCCGCTTAATGCTTATGCTGCAAACACTTGTACGCTGTGTTGCCGTCCTGCTGCTTGGGCTTGCGTTCGTCGCACCGGCCCACGCGCAGACCAGCACCATCCATGTACTCACCAGTGAGGCACGCCCCGATTTCCCCACGGGGATCAGCTTCACACTTGGCGCCGAGTCTTCTGCGGCGGAGATTGTCGCCGCGCAGTTGCTGTATGGCGCTACCCGCGATGCCGCCCTGACCATCGTCGATCTGCCCGTTACGGCGGCTGGCACGGTCAAGCTCGGCTACACGCTTGACACGCAGGTTGTCCACTACCCGCCGGGGGCCGCGCTTACGTACCACTGGGTGATCCGCGATGCCGCCGGCAACGAGTTCGCCAGCCCGCCCCAGGAGTTGCGCTACGATGATGCGCGCTTTCCCTGGAGCGAGCGCACCGAGCGGAATGTGACCGTGCTGTGGTATCAGGGCGGCGATGCGTTTGGCCAGGAGCTGATAGATGTAACCATTAAGGCGCTCGATTCGCTCAAGGCCGAGATCGGGGCCGACTTGACCCTGCCGGTACGGATCTACATCTACGCGACCAACCAGGACATGCGTTCGGCGCTGGCGAGTAACTCGATGGAGTGGATCGGCGGCGAGGCCCGTCCTGACCTCGGGATTATCATTGGGGCGATCAGCCCGGATAACCGCAGCGAAATCGAGCGGCTGCTGCCCCACGAGTTGTCCCATCAGGTGCTGTATCAGGTGACGCATAACCCATACATTAGCCCCCCGCCCTGGTTCGATGAAGGGCTTGCCGTGCATAACCAAGCGCAGCGCGACTTCGGCTGGGATGCGATGGTGACGGATGCGGCCCGCCAGGGGCGGCTGATTCCGCTTGAGGCGCTGGAGTCAAACTTCCCGACCGATACGGATCAGGCGCTGCTGTCGTATGCTCAGAGCCGTGATGTGATTGAGTTTATCCTCAAGACGTATGGTGAGCCGAAGTTGCGCGCGTTGGTCGCCGCCTTCGCCAAGGCCACGCCGGTCAACGAGGCGCTGCCCCAGGTCTTGGGCCGTACGCTTGATGAACTCGATGCCGACTGGCGGGCGACTCTGCCGCCACAGACTGAGCAGCCGACGGTGCTGACTGGCCCGCAAAGTGCGCCGCCTGACCGCTTCGAGAGCGAACCGCTGCCGGCACCCGGCCCTGGTGCTCCGCCAGCACCTGACGCGCCGGATTGGGCACGCTGGTTGGCGGGGCTACCCACGTGGGCACCGCTGGTGGCGACCGGCCTCTGCTGTGTGGTGGGCGTGGCGGTGGCCGGTACGATCCTGCTGGTGGTGCTGCGTCTGGCCGGGGTGGATAAGCGGACGAGTTGAGGTTGGCATGACCGGCGATAGGTGCTGGTTCTACGCAAAGGTTTCAGGTGCCTGGTTTCAGGTTTCAGGCCGAGCGCACCGGCAAGCGCTGTGCGTGCCCAAACGGTAAAGCATCTGCGAACCTTATCAAAGGCCGCAAAGCCGCTCGGTGGCGAGGTGTTCCGAACGATCAAGCTGCCCCCTGCCCCCTGACCCCTAACATCTAACACCTGACTCAATGAGGCACGTATGGAGACGAAATTTACCCCTTGGCGAATGCGCTACATCAGGCGCGGCGATCTTCCCGCTGACGACGGCTGTGTCTTCTGCGCGATGCACGAGGCGACACCTGAGCATGATGCGGCAAACCTGATCCTCTACCGTGGGGCGCACTGCTTTGTGGTGCTGAACCTCTTCCCCTACAACACGGCGCACACGATGGTGCTGCCCTACGCACATACCGCCGACCTTGTTGGGCTTGCTGCGGCGACCGCAGCGGAGTTGTTCGCGCTGACGCAGCGCTGTGTGGCGCTGATTGGGGCTGAGTATCAGCCCCATGGCTTTAATCTGGGGATGAATCTCGGCAGCATGGCGGGGGCAGGTATCGCCGAACACCTGCACATGCACATCGTTCCGCGCTGGAGCGGTGACACGAATTTTATGCCAATTATCGGCCAGACCAAGCTCATTCCTGAGGAGCTTGAGGCGACCTATGATCGGCTACAGGCGAGCTTTAGGCCGTAAGATGGGGGTTCAGGTGCCAGATTTCAGACTGGCTGTTCATAGTGATGGCTTCAGCCGCTTGGGGCTGAAGCCACCACCATGAACAGCGCAACCTGTAAAGCTGATCTGAACTTTGTCCAAGGGGAGTTGGCGAAGAGAGGACTTACTCGATGGTGCTGTTGATCAAGTCGATCAAGCGCTCAACCTCGAAGGGTTTTTGCATAATCACCGCGCCCTCGGCCTCAAGGTCGGCGAACCATGGCTTACGATTGAGCGCAGTCATGATAATAATGGGGATGCCTTGGTTCTGGAGGCGATCTTTCAATTGGAGGAAAACCTCGACGCCGTCCATGTTGGGCATCATGATGTCGCTGATTACAAGGCTCGGGGTAAGCGTTTCCAGCTTACGAAGACCTTCTTCGCCGTCATGGGCCAAGATGACGTCGTAGCCAGCATCGCGCAGCGCATATTCGAGGACAGTCTGCAGCGCTAGATCGTCGTCTATGATAAAGATCGTGCCCTTGGGTTCGGTCATGGTGTTCCCCTCTGCCGCAGTGGAGACTGGGCGGCGGATTGTGGGATGGCTGGTGGCGTACTTGGTGAAACGTTCGCCATTATACCAGAGGTTTTTGAATCCTTTGTACTTGTTGAGGAGGGGTCATGCCTAAGGTTCCGTCGGCGTTGGCAGAGTTTCCGTACATCCACTGGGAGGAGGTTCACTTCAGGGATCTTGATGCGATGGGGCACGCGAATAATGTGGTCTACGCGAGTTGGCTTGAGTCGGCGCGCATTCGCTTTTACCTGCATCTGATGGAGCTGCGGCTTGAGCAAATCGGCCTGATTTTGGCTGAGCTGACGCTTAGCTACAAGGCGCCAGCCTACTTTGGTGAGCGGCTGGGGATTGGGGTGCGGGTTGGGACGATTGGCACGAAGAGCTTTGAGCTAGAACACGCAATCGTCCGAGAGAGCGATGGGGCGGTGATCGCTACGGCCAAGACGGTGCTGGTGGCCTTTGATTATGCGCTGGGGGTGAGCGTGCCGGTGTCGGAGGAGTTTCGGCGGCGGGTGACGGAGTGGCGGTTTCATCACGAATAGGCTAAGGCCCCGGCGCGCCCGTGCGCTCGTAGATGACCACCTGCCACATGCCACGGGTGCGGCGTAGCCGCTGTGTGAGTCCGGCCTGGCGAATCTGCGCGTCAACGGCGGCGGTGGGATGACAGAAGACCCGAAAGCTTGTGCGCTGAAGCGCCAGCCCCGTGTTGAGTAGACGCATCCCCAGGCGCACCCACCAGGCATCATGTGGGTAGACCAGCCCAAGGCGGCGCTCGGCACGGGCTGCCGCTACCGCGACGAGCGCCGCCATAGCTGGGTAGCAGCAGACTACGCGGTCGAGGATAACGACCGTTGCCGGAGCGACCGTCGCGGCGAGGGCGACGAAATCGCCGTGGACGTAGGTCACCTGATCGGCGTGGCCCTGGCGCTGGCTCTCGGTGCGGGCGGTCGCAAGGTAGGCGGTTGAGGCGTCAATATCAACCGCACGGGCAGCCCCGGCCCGCAGCAACTCGTGGTGGACGACGCCGACGCCCCCGCCGATGTCAAGCAGCGTGGCGTCGGTCACGCCGGCGGCACAGAGCGCCTCGACGAGCAGGCGGGTGGTGCCCTCGGGGCCGCGCCGCTGGTAGCGGGCGAGGCGCTGGGCGGCGTCGCGCTGGCCGAAGAAGCTGTTTGCGTCACGACAGTGGGGGCAGCAACTCATCATTTGTACTCACAATCAGGCGACCGCGCCAGAAACATGAACCGGAGCATGGGCAAGAAGCCCTGAAGCGCACGCTTTTCTGACGCAAGGACGCAAGGACGCAAAGCTTCGTGCTTCCTGCGCTGCGTCTTTGCGTCCTTGCGTCAACGTGGTCACGCCGTACTGCCCACCTGACGTCTACTTTGGCGCTTCGATTTGGATGACCTGTGGAGAAGTGGTGAGGTGCGGGCGGGCCGGGGTATTGTTCAGCGTCGTTTTGGTCACACGCGATACGTCGGAGAGATAGCGATTGACGTCGCGGAAGACCGCTGTGAGATCGCTCGGGTTGACATGCCGAAACGCATTGACCGCGTTCAGGGGGAAGCGTAAGACCTCATCGCCGACCATCCGTGTGATGTATTGGACGAGTGGCCCAAGCTGTGCGACCGGGTTGGAGTCGGCGGGCGGGTTGACCACGGCGAGTACTTGGCGGCGTAGATCCTCGGCCTTGGTGCGGATCTCGATGGTGCCTTCACCACGGATGGACGTTTTACAGGCTAGGCGGTGGCCCTCATTCAGCCGATTCTCGGATAGCCAAGCCTGCTCAAACACGTTGACTGGGCTGAGGCTCGCGCTCCCCGAGAGCACCTGGCACTGACAAGTCTGACAGATCCCGGCCCCGTTGCAGACAAATCCGACGTGGGCACCGTTGCGCCGGGCTACGTCGATCAGACGCTCACCAAGCTTTCCCTCCAGCGAAACCCCGTTGACAACGACCGTAGGCATCAAGAGACTCCTTCCTTTGCACGCTCGAGCATACCTATCTAGTGTAGCATATCAACCGCATGTCTACTGTTAAAGGGCAAGGTTTCAGCTTGACCGTTCGTAGTATGGGCTTTAGCCCATTGTGGTGGCTTATACGCGGCTGAAGCCGCTCCTACGAACCACGCAAACTGTAAAGCACTCTCGAACCTTGTCTAAGGGTCAAGGTTGCGCCAGGGCTGATGCACCGTCGCCCGCCGGAGGCTTCAGCCACCGGGCGGGGGCGGGTGCCTGCTGTCATGTCACAGCGTGGTCGCTTCCATGTGCTATACTCGACATAATGTATGATAAGTGCGCTTGCTATGCCGGTGGTGCTGGTGGCGACAATCTGCCAGGCAGATCTGTCTGCCACGTCTGGCAAGGCCAGCGATCCTTCGCGTCGCGCTTGACCAAGATCGGGACTTGACGCCTACCACGTTGTCCAACGCCACTACCAGAGGGGGCACGGTAGACACCTCTGGCAGCGGCATCTCCTAATGAAGAGGTGTTTTTATGGCTACGCAACCACGGTATGGGCTGATTGGCACTTGGCTGTCCATCGCAGCGTTGGGCCTCGCGGTATTACTTATGGCGGCGCTGGTCGCCTTTGGTCTGTGGAACACGCCACGCGCCTATGCCAGCCCACTCGCGCAGCCCACCGCTTCATCGATTCAGCTTCAGTGGGTCGCTGCAACTGGCGTGCTGGCGCTGACTGAGCAGAACGCCGG
>CAIWXH010000168.1 GCA_903916565.1 uncultured Oscillochloris sp.
CTACCTGTGCGTGTGAGACGATCTCCAGCGGGACGCCGAGTACCTCGGCCAACGCGATCAAGCCGGGCTCGTTGGCCTTCTGCTCGACCGTCGCCAGAGCCGCGATGCAGGTTGAGTCAAGTCCCGCGTCGGCCAGAGTTGTCTCCAGTGCAGCGCGCAACTCATCAACCGGCACGCCCCGCCGACAGCCCAGACCAACCACCAACAGCGGCAACGTGTAGCGCACGGTCTTTACCCGCAGCGTCGGCCAGAGATCATCAAGCGCACGGTGGGTGATCAGCAACGCGGCGTGGTAGCCCGGTTCCCGCAGTTGCTCGGGCTGATCCACAAACGCAAGATCTGGGCAGTCGCGCAGCCACTCCGCGATCTGGCGGCGCTGCGCAGGCAGGGCCGGGTCAACATAGCAGCCGAGCGGTTCACCGTTTACCAGGCAACCCATAGCATAGGTCAGCGCCGAGTCCGGGTCGATCTGCCACTCCTCGGCGCGGCCCAGCAGGTCGAGAGCGGGCAAACCCTGCGTATCGCTGGCCGTCGTCACGGCGGCGTGCCCGCCAGTGAACGCCGCGATACGCCTAGCCAGGTCGTTCGCGCCAGCCCGGTGGCCGCCGAGCAGCGGGATCACCGACTGACCCGCTTCGTCCATACAGAGAACCGCCGGGTCGCGGTTCTTGTGGTCGAGCAGCGGCGCAATCGCTCGCACGGCAATCCCTGCGGACATGATCAGCACCACCTGACGATGCGTGGCCCAGCGCCGACCGATCTCGGCCGCAACCGGCCCGCTGTAGCTCTCGGCGATGCCTTGGGCGAAACGCGCCGGTAGCACCGCCGTACCGCCGATCTCGCGAGCCAGCCGCTCGGCCAGCGCGGCACCCTGGCGGGTCACGGCGATCATGAGAGGGTGATCGCCCTCACCCCCCCGGCCCCCCTCTCCCTGAGCGGGAGAGGGGGGAGATTCGGCAGCCGAATGCGCGCCCGTGAGAGGGAAGGGGCGGACATCCGCCCCACGATAGCCGTGGGCGAAGGTTGCGTCGTAGAGTCGGCTCTGAGCGGCTGCGTCGCCGGGGCGCAGGGCCGAACCAACCATAATCAGCGCGTGCTTGGTGAAACCGACCGCCCGCACGGCGGCGGCGATGTCGGCCAGGGTGCCGGTGATCACCTGTTCATCGGGCCAGGTAGCCCGGTAAACCACGGCGACCGGGGTTTGCAGCGTGTAGACGCCGCCAGCCAACAGGTCGGCCACCACCTGCTCGATCTGATCAACGCTGAGGTAGAGAGCCAGCGAGGCACCGTGGGCAGCCAGCGATTTCAGCGACTCGCGCTCGGGCACGGGCGTGCGCCCGGCCACCCGGCTGAGGATCACCGTCTGTGTGACCTCGGGCACGGTCAGTTCCACGCCGAGGCGGGCGGCGGCGGCGAAGGCCGCGCTCACGCCAGGGACGACCGTGTAGGGAATCGTGCGCTGATCAAGCAGGCGCATCTGTTCGTGGATCGCCCCGTAGAGCGCCGGGTCGCCCGTGTGGATACGGGCGACCACGCCGCCCGCCTGTGCGGTCGCGGCCATCAGGTCGATGATCTGGGCAAGGTGGAGATCCGCCGAGCCGACGATGCGCGCCTCGGGTTTGCGGGCCAGTTCGGCTACACTGGCCTGCACCAAGCTATCGGCGTAGAGTACGAGGTCGGCCTGCTCAATGATCGCACGTCCGCGCACGGTGATCAGGTCGGGTGCGCCGGGGCCAGCGCCGACAAAGTAGACGGTTCCGGGAGTAATACTAAAATTC
>CAIWXH010000169.1 GCA_903916565.1 uncultured Oscillochloris sp.
CCCCGGCTCTTGGGTGCGAAGCCTGCTGAAGCAGGCTCGGCAGCCCGCTTCAGCGGGCTTCGCAGATCCTAGCCCGTGGCTTCAGCCACCGGGCGTGGGGCCGCAGCACGACGTTGCAACCGCCATGCCACCAGATAGGGCTTACTTGCCACCGCCGCAAGATCGGCTATAGTTAGGGCTATGCGCGTCCTCATCACCGGCATCAACGGCTTCGTCGGCAACTACCTTGCCGAATATCTGCTCGCTCAGGGGCACCACGAGCTCTGGGGGCTGACCCGTGCGCCGGGCCGCCTCGCCCCCGCCCTCGCCGAGCGTGTCACCGAGGTTCACGCCGACCTGAGTGACGCCGAGGCGACGATGCGGGCGATTGTCGCCGCACGGCCTGCGGTCATCTATCATCTTGCTGGTCAGCCGTTTGTCCCCGAGTCGTTCCGCGACCCCGCCGGCACGCTCAGCACGAACACGCTTGGCGCCCTGCACATCTTCCTTAGCCTCATCGAGTTACGTAGCCCCACCCGTGTCCTCGTCATCGGCACCAACGAGGAGTACGGCAAAATCACTGAGGGCGATCTGCCGATTAACGAGCAGACGCCGTTGCGCCCTGCGAACCCCTATGGGGTGAGTAAAGCCGCCCAGGGGTTGCTGGCGTTGCAGTACCACCTGAGCCATGCGCTCGATACGATTAGGGTGCGCCCCTTCACGCACATTGGGCCGCGCCAGAACGAGCGCTTTGTCACCGCCTCGTTCGCCCGTCAGATCGCCCGCATCGAACTGGGCCTCCAGCCGCCGATTGTGCAGGTCGGCAACCTGAGCGCCCAACGCGACTTCACCGATGTGCGCGATATGGTGCGCGCCTACGCCCTTATCGTCGCGCACGGCGAGGCCGGTGCCGTCTATAACGTCGGGGCGGGCCAAGCGGTGATGATCCGCGAGTTGCTCGATCTGCTGCTTGAGGCGAGCAGCACCCGCGTTGAGGTTCACCTTAACCCTGAACTGATGCGCCCGATTGATATTCCCCTGGTCGTTTGCGACGCGACCCGCCTGCGCGAGCAGACCGGCTGGGCACCCCAGATCCCGCTGCGCCAGACCATGCGCGACATCCTCGACTACTGGCGCGGCGAGGTTCGCCGCGAGGCGAACCAGACCAACCCGGCGTAGCGCGTTGCGCCAACGGCACCTTTCCTCACCTAATTGCCATTTGCCTTTCAGCCGCTAGGTACCACCCCTCGGGTAAACTATCAGGCAACTGCGCCGCAGCGGGCGCGGGTCGTTTGTTGCGGTCTAACTATAGTAGGAGCGTAGATGAAAGCCGTGATCCTTGTCGGTGGCCTGGGAACCCGCCTCCGTCCTCTCACATGCAACACGCCCAAGCCGATGATCCCCCTCGTCAACCAACCCTTTATCGAGTGGATGCTGCTGCGTCTCCGCGATCAGGGGATCGACGAGGTGATCCTAGCTGTCCAATATCTTGCCGACCGTTTCTACGCGATCCTGGGCGACGGCTCACGTCTGGGGATGAAGCTGCATATTGTTGAGGAGCCAGAACCCCGTGGCACGGCTGGCGCCGTCAAGAATGTGGAACACCTGCTTGATGGGCCAACCTTTGTCTTTAATGGCGATGTGATGACCGACCTTGACCTCCAGGCGATGCTCGCGTATCACCGCGAGCGCCAGAGCAAGATCACCATCGCGCTCACCCCGGTCGAAGACCCGACCCAGTTTGGCCTGGTCGAGATGGACGCGAACCATCAGGTCACGCGCTTCCTTGAGAAGCCCCGCGTCGAGGAGATTACCACCAACCTGATCAATGCTGGCACGTACATTATCGAGCCAGAGATGTTTCGCTACGTGCCCCCGAACCAGTTTTATATGTTTGAGCGTGGCCTTTTTCCTGTGGTGCTCCAGACCCGCGACCCAATGTACGGCTTTCCCTCGCGGGCCTACTGGACGGACATCGGCAAGCCCCAGACCTACCTTGATGTTCATCACGATATTCTGATTGGCAAAGTCAAGTTTGACTTTCATGGTCACGAGATCGCCAACCGCGTTTGGGTCGCTGGTGAGGCCAGCATTCACCCCTCGGCGCAAATCGTCGGCCCCGTGGTGATTGGCGACGGCACCGTGGTCGAGCGGGGCGCCCGTATCATCGGCCCCAGTGTCCTCGGCCCACGCTGCCATATCGGCCCCGAGGCGAGCCTTGAGGGTGCCGTCCTCTGGGAAAACAACGTCATCGGTGAAGGGGTGACGATTCGCAACTCGGTGCTTGGGCGCGGCAACACGATTGGGGCGAAGTGCTTTATCAGCGATGGCGCCATCATCGGCGACGACTGTGGCATCGGCCCCGAGAATCGCCTTGAGCGTGGCATCCGCATCTGGCCGGGCACAACCCTGGGCGAGCAAGCGATCTCGTTCTAGGAGGGAGGGTTCAGGGATGGCGTTGCCATCCCTGAACCCCGCCCATACAACTTCTGGCGCAGGAAACCATGTTATAATTGCGCCCGTGTTCGTTGACGTGCCGCAAAACGCGACCGCTATGCCGAGGCGCTTGGTGCCCGCATGCGGCGTCAGCAGTACTTCTGCACAGTGTAATCACGATTGGGAAGGAGGCTCGCTCTATGGTGCGTGTCGCAATCAATGGCTTTGGCCGGATCGGTCGGCAGAGCTTTAAGGCGATGCTCGAGTATCATCCTGATGAATTCGAGATTGTCGCCATCAATGACCTGACCGACAACGAGACGCTCGCCCACTTGCTGCGCTACGACTCCACCTATGGCCCCTTCGATGGCGAGGTAACGGCCACCGAAGATAAGATCACCGTAGACTACGACGACGCCCACTACGAGATCGCGTCGCTCGCCGAGCGTGATCCCGCGAAGCTCCCCTGGGCCAAGCTGGGTGTTGATATTGTGATCGAGTCGACGGGTCGCTTCGTCGAGGCTGAGAAGGCCAACGCCCACATTCAGGCGGGCGCCAAGAAGGTCGTGATCACCGCACCTGCGAAGGGCGAGGACATCACCATCTGCCTCGGGGTCAACGAGACCAAGTACGACCACGCGAAGCACCACATCATCTCGAATGCGTCGTGTACCACCAACTGTTTGGCCCCCGTGGCCAAGGTGCTCAACGACAAGTTCGGCATCAAGCGCGGCTTGATGACCACCATTCACTCCTACACCATGGACCAGAACCTCCAGGACAATGTCCACAAGGATCTGCGCCGTGCCCGCGCTGCGGCGATCAATATGGTGCCGACCACCACTGGCGCAGCCAAGGCCGTCGCGCTGGTCATCCCCGAGCTGAAGGGCAAGTTCCACGGCTATGCCATCCGGGTGCCGACCCCCACCGTCTCGGTGGTTGACTTCGCCGTCCTCTTCGAGCGCCCGACCAGCGTCGAAGAGATCAATAACGCCTTCCGCGAGGCTGCCGAGAGCGAGCAGCTTGAGGGCATTCTGGGCGTTAGCGAGAGCGAGTTGGTCAGCAGCGACTTCATTGGCACCACCTACAGCAGCGTGGTTGACCTGCCCCTGACCCACAACATCGGTGATGACTTCTTCAAGATCATCTCCTGGTACGACAACGAGTGGGGCTACTCGGTACGCATCGCCGACCTGACCGCCTACCTGGTCGAGCATTTCGAGTAAGGACTGCTTCGGCAGCAACGCCGGATCAACGAAGGGGCAGGAGACGGGAAACCCGTCTCCTGCCCCTTCGCATGATGGCGCGATTGCAGGTATCGAGGCGAATTAGGGCAGCGGCATAATCACGAAGCTTGGGGCGGTGTAGCCAAGGGCATCAGCTAACGGGCTGGCGCGCTCCATCAAGACAAGCTCGGCGGCACAGTGGGGGCAGATGGCCGTGTGGTGGGCGACGGCGGCGCGCTGATAGGGATCAAGCAACCCCTGGCAGTAGTCAACCAGAATGTCGCTCGCTGGACAGTAGAGCCGATACAGACGGCGGCGCAGCCGAGCTTGCATGGCGCGGAGTTCTGCGACGTGGGAGCTACACTGGGGGCACGTCCGCAGGTGGGCCAAGGTTGCCTCGTCGGCGTCACCATCGGCTGCCGCCATCAGCGCGTTGCCGCTGGGCGCTGTTGGGGCGGCGCAACCCGCCAGCATGCTCTCCTCAATGCTCATACGTTTGCGCTCCTGGCATTCCGACCGGGGTTTCTCGCCCGACTCGTATAGAATGAAACGCAGAGTTAGCCGGAATTTACGGATAGTTCACCTGAGAGCCGCAGGGCCAACCAGGACTGCGTGGCAGCCCCTACCGCCTATAGTGGCGTATGATAGCACACTAGCCCCAAGAATCGCGCAGGCGCCCCAAAACGGGGCGCCTGCGTTCGATCAGGGGGCCGGAATGCCTATACGTCGATCATCTGGCGCAGTTGCTGGTTGCGACTCAGGCGACCCAGCACATTGCGCTTGACGTTGTAGACATCGTTGACGCTGCTGAACAGTTCGCTGCGCTTCGCGTAGATTGCACGTGGCGTCAGACCAAGCACGAACGAACAGTAGAGTACGACGCGCTCGACCTCGCCGCTGAGTTGCCCGTTAATGAAGCGCCAGAACTCTTCGCGGTCAACCCGGTTTACCGCTTCCTCGTCGGGCGAGGTCTGGGGGCCGTGATGGGGGCTGATCAGCTCTTCGGGCAGCATCTCGGACCACGACTGGGCTCTGACGCTGTCGATGACGACGCTGGTCGCGCAGAGCTGAAGGTACTGGAGCAGGGAGGCTAGGCTGGGAAACGAGGCAAAGCGCTCGGCACCAATGGCCCGCCAGAACTTAGTAAAGGCGCCAACGACGAAGTACTCGCTGCTCTCGCCGCTGCTGACGAAGGCCCCACTGCGGCGAATCCAGCCCTCGACGAGGCCACTGTAGTGCAGATAGAGTTGCTCCCACGCCTGCTCGTCGCGCTCGACGAGGGCGCGGCGAAAAAGTTCGTAGCTGAAACTGGTGTCGTGTGGCTGTCCACGGTAGAAGTGTTCGCTCTCGGTGGCGCAACGGCGAACCAGCGTGGCGAGATCCATCTGGGTCAGGGTGCCATCGCTGATAGCGAGTTCGCCCTCGCGGCCCTGACGGGGGCGAAGGGCGACGCCAGGGGTATGACCCTGCGCGTTGCGGGTGAGCGTGTCGCTTGGCTGGGTGATCATGGCCTCCTCAACTCTCTCGCTGCGTGTGAGGCCGCCATCGCGGGGCCATTGCACAGCTCAGGCTGCGGGCTGAACAGCTTGGGTAGCACCTGGGTGCTGCCACCCCTTCAGGCTGATTGTAGGCTGTTCGCCAAGCCGTGAGAAGATCGTGCGATGATCAAACAATTACAAACGGGGCTACGTCGGCATGTCGTAGATCGCGGGGCGCTACGGAGGAAACGCGGGCGCGTCAGCTTGTGGCGACCACAGCCCGATGTGGTCGAGGCGTGAGCCAATGCGACCGTCTGGCGCAAGGCCAGCGCGTGAGCGGTCGATCTGATCGGCTTGCACCCCAACTGAACGGGCCGCAGCGCCATTTTCGGCCAAGGCCAGGTGCAAGGTTTCAGGTTTCAGGTTTCAGACTGAGCGCAGAGGACTTTGCAACCGCAATGCTTGGCCTATGCTTGTCGCCCGCCAGGATCTGGGATTCCAGATACAATAAAGAGAGATGGGCGCTTGCATGCCAGCGCCTCAATGCAGTAGCGCAGGTTTGTCCAGCGGATCACACCAGCCGCTGGGCGGCCCTAGAACAGGAACAGCCTGATGGCTGCGTATCAGACTCAGATTAGCGGAGCGGACGCCCCTGTAGCCGTTGACACCCTCACCAGCAGCGCAGAGCCGTGTCCTAGCACTGCCCACACCGGCCAGACGGCTGGCGTCTTCGAGTTGTTCGAGCGCGCCCAGCTTACGACCGACCTTGAAGTCGTCGAACAACTGCTCCTTGAGCGAGCCGCTTCACGCTCGGAGTTGATCACGAGCGCCAGCACGCATACGGTACGCTCGGGGGGGAAGCGCCTGCGGGCCGCCTTGGCGCTGCTGGCGGCCCGGCTCGGCACTTACCACTTGCCGAGTGTGATCCACGCCGCCGCCGCCGTCGAGCTGATCCAGGCCGCCTCGCTCGTTCACGACGATCTGGTGGATCAGGCTGCTCGGCGCCGGGGGCGCGTCACGGTGCATGCCCGTTGGGATAACGACGTGGCGCTGATGGTGGGCGATTTCTTCTTCGCCCTGGCCTCGCGTGAGATGGCGCTTAGCCCAGATCCGAGGATCATTACCTACTACGCACAGGCCGTGCAGACGATTGTTGAGGGCGAGCTTAGCCCAGTGACGATGATCGAGCCGACCGAGACGGCCCTTGGCCAGTACTATTATAAGACCGGCGCCAAGACCGCTTCGCTCTTTGAGGCGGCCTGTAAGGCGGGTATGGCTGCTGGCGGAGGCGACGAGGCCCAGATTGCCGCCCTGGGGCGCTATGGCTTCGATTTGGGGATGGCCTTTCAGATTATTGATGACATCCTCGATTTCACCAGCGACGAGGCAACCCTGGGGAAGCCAGCGGGCAACGATTTGCGCCAGGGCACGATTACGCTGCCGCTGATCTACGCGGTCGCCCGCACGGGCAACCCACGCCTGGGTGCGCTCATCGAACAAGGGACGCCCACCGATCTCCAAGTCCACGCCGCGATTGCCGAGGTTACTGCTGCGGGCGGCATCGATGCGGCGCTGGCCGAGGCCCGCCGCTTCATCAGCGAGGCCGTCGCCCATCTGGCCGCGTTCCCGCCGTCGCCTGCCCATCGCGCCTTGGTTGAGATGGCCCACTTCGTGATCGACCGCGAGGCGTAGGCGTCCGACACAGACACAGGGCGTCCCGCCCGCCCTGACAACGCGCCCCGTGGTTGCGTACCTCCCTCTTCCACGTGTTGGAGGAAGGAGGTTCTTTGTGCGCGAGAATTTATGCACGATCCAGACGATGCACACTCTGTGTAAATTGAGTCTTGACAAATGCTGTGCAAACTATAAAATAGTAAACACTACTCTATTGAGCGTAGGCAAGCTTCAGCAGTGAAGAACCCCGACGATATGTGCGGGGCAGACCAGTTTGCTCGCCCCTACTGATCCAACTCGGTTCCGCCCAGCGACTGAGGAGAACCATACCATGAGCGCCTTTCGTCAGGCTACCCATAGCGATGAGGTTTTAGACCAGGAAGTGTCCGCAGACGACCATGATGGGGCGACTGATGCGGCTGAGGTCGAAGCTGAGGCCGAGGAGCACGACAGCGCAGACAATCAGCCCATGGAGGACTCGGTTCAGCTCTATCTGCGCGAGATCGGCCAGGTCGCGCTCCTCAAGGCGCAGGAGGAGCGTGACCTCGCCATCCAGATCATCTGCGGCAAAGCGGCGCGCCTGCGACTGTCAGACGAGGCGTACACCAATGGGCGGGAGCGGCTCCAGCTTGAGCAGGAGGTGGCCCGTGGCGAGGAGGCCCGCCGTAAGCTCATTCAGGCGAACCTGCGCCTTGTGGTCAGCGTGGCGAAGAAGTATATCGGCAGCCCGATGGCCTTTATGGATCTGGTGCAAGAGGGGAACATCGGCCTGATGCGGGCCGTCGCAAAGTTCGATCACACCAGGGGTAATCGGTTTAGCACCTACGCGACCTGGTGGATTCGGCAGGCGGTCACGCGCTCGATTGCCGAGCAGAGCCGGCTGATCCGCTTGCCGGTGCATCTGAGCGAGTCGCTGGTGCATCTGCGCCGTGCAATCTATCGGCTTGAGCAGGAGCTTGAGCGCGAGCCGACGCCCGAGGAGCTTGCCCATGCGCTGGGGATGAGCCTGCGGAAAGTCAAGCGGCTGCTCCAGGCTTCGACCCAGCCGGTCTCGATTGAGCAGCCGCTCAATAGTGAGCGTGAGGGGCGGGTCAGCGAGGTGCTGGCTGACGAGAGCCTTGAGACGCCGATGGAGATTGCGGCGACCAATATGCTGCACGCCGATCTGAGTGCGGTGCTCAATGATCTGCCTGAGCGCGAGCGGAAGATCCTTCAGTTGCGCTATGGTCTGCTTGATGGACAGCGCCGTACGCTTGAGGAAGTCGGGGTGGCCTTTGGGATCACCCGCGAGCGTACGCGCCAGATCGAGGCCGAGGCGCTGCGCCGTCTGCGTCACCCCAGCATTGGCCTGCGACTCCACGGCTATTTGGAGTAGGGGCGTCGGTCGCCACGACGCTGAGGGGTGCGTTGTTCAGGGATGGCTTGGCCCTCCCTGAAACTTTTCCAGCCGTCACCGCCGTAGGTCTGGCAGATAGAGCCGGTACTCTGGCGCGAGGTCAAGCTGGATCGTGCGCGTCACCGTGGCGGTGTTGCCCGCCCGATCCACATAGCGCACGTTTAGCTCGTGAGGGCCAGCCGCCGCCGACAGCGTCCAGCGATACGACTCGTAGTAGGGCTGCGGGTCTTCAAACGTGCCGTCGAGGCCGAGTTGGACGGCCACGATCCCGCCTTGGTTGTCGCTGGCGTTAGTGTCCACGCGGATGTCGCGGCCCACCGTAAGCGGGCCAGCGGCGGGCGGGCGCAATACAGCCAGCGCGGTGACCTCGACCGGGCTGAGGGCGCGTCGGTAGATGGCGAGCTCGTCGAGGGCACCCCCGCTCGGGCTGCCGCCGTAAGTGAAGCGGCCCAGTTGCAGCACTTCACCCAGAGCGACCGGCAGCGTGACACCCGTTGTCTCGGCAGCGAGGGCACCATCAAGATAGATGGCCTTATGTCCGGCGGCGGCGTCCCAGGTGAGCGCAAAGTGGTGCCAGCCTGGCCCTAGGGTGTCGGGCACCGCGAGCATGTTGCGGCTCGCCTCGTCGCTGGCGGTCGTCCAGAATGTCCACGCGGGGCCGCTGGCGGGGCCAGCCGCATCGCGGCGCAGCGCCAGTGTGCCACTGTAGACCGGCGCGTCGTCGGGGTTGGC
>CAIWXH010000170.1 GCA_903916565.1 uncultured Oscillochloris sp.
GAGATGCGGAAGCTTAGACAGCGGCAGATCGCCTCAGAGCGCGGCGAGTCGCGCTGGGACGCTTGGCGCGAGGCGACGTATACGCTACTCCGTGAGCGGCTGGCCCCGTCCGGCGACTTGGCCGCCCTTGGTGCGCCGCAGCACCTTCGCCCGGCGACCGCCGCCCTGACTGGCTTTATCGTCTGGTGCGACTGGATGGGTTCTAACGAGCGCGATTTTCCCGCCTGCCCACAGACACAGATGGATCTCGCTGCATATATGACTGAGGGGCGCAAGCGGGCCGACACGGCTCTGCGGCAGCACTCTTTGCGCCATGTTCGTCGCGCACCGCTTTATAACGGCTTTGGCTCGCTCTTCCCCGACCCGCCGCGCCCGCTCCAAGTGCTGATCGACGAACTCCCCGCCGATCATCTGGTCGGCCCGCTGCTGGCGGTGATCGAGGCTCCTACCGGCGAAGGCAAGACCGAGGCGGCGCTGGCGCTGACCCGGCGGATCGCGGCGGAGAGCCAGATTGACGAGATTTTCTTTGCCCTGCCGACGATGGCGACGGGCAATCAGATGTTTACACGCCTAGAGAACTTCTATCGGAAGCAGTATGGTGACGCCGGGGCGGTGCGGCTCACCCACAGCCAGTCGCTTGTGATTGAGGAGGATCTGCGCCACCGGGTGACGTTGGCTGGCGACGGTGACACGGTACACGCCGAGGGCGGCAGCGCCGACGCTGCGCTGGAGTGGTTTGTCGGCCCGAAGAAGGCCATGCTCGCCCCCTTTGGCGTGGGCACCGTGGATCAGGTGGAGCTGGCGGGGCTGAATGTGCGCCACTACGCCCTGCGGCTCTTTGGTCTGGCCGGTAAGGTCGTGGTGATTGATGAGATCCACGCCTACGATGCCTACATGAGCACCATTCTGGCGCACACCCTGAGTTGGTTGTCCAGTCTGGGCTGCTCGGTCATCCTGCTCTCGGCCACGCTGCCAGCGGCCCGCCACCGTGCTTTGGCCGAGGCGTTTCTGGGCGGTATCAGCGAGCCAGCCCCGCCTGCCATTCCCGCCGACGTGCCCTACCCCGCGCTGTCGCTCTACCGCGCCGGTGGGCAACTGCGCGAGACGTGCGCGGTCTTTCGGGGCGAGCAGCAGTTCACCTTGCGCCTCGCACTCCAGCGCACAGCGGACGAGGAGGCACGCTACCTGCTCGACTTGGTGCAGGCAGGCGGCGCGGTGGCCCGGCTCTGCAATCGGGTGGATGATGCTCAGGCACTTTACCGTGAGCTGAAAGATGCGCTGCCCCAAGAGAGTCGTGTGCTGCTGCACGCCCGTTTTCCCCTAGAAGGGCGGCAGCAGCGCGAGGGCCGGATCGAGGAACTGGTCGGGAAGAAGACCACGCGCACCCCCGACCAGCCGCTGATTATCGTCGGCACGCAGGTGCTTGAGCAGAGCCTCGACTACGACGTGGATGTGATGGTGAGCGACTTTGCGCCGATTGACCTGCTGCTACAGCGGGCCGGGCGGCTGCACCGTCACGCACGGGACGATAAACGCCCGCCGCGCCACGCCGCGCCCGTGCTGGAGGTGACGCTGCCCTATGCTGCGGAAGCGACGCCCGACTGGGGCCGCTGGAAGATGATCTATCACCCCTACATCCTCTGGCGCACCCTGGCGACCCTGAACGAAGGGATGTGCGACAACCAGCGCACAATCGTGCTGCCCCGCGACTATCGCCCGCTGATTGAGGCGGTCTACGCCGACACTGACGCGGCGACGGGCGGCGCATACGCCGAGGTGATCGCCAAGGCTAGGGCGCACTATTTGCGCGAGGTGGCCGAATATCAGGCGCAGGGTCGCCAGCCGCTTACGCCCGAGGTCGTCAGCAACGACGCGATCACCGAGAACGGCGTGCGGGCCTTTATTGACGACGAGGCGGGTCAAGCGGACAGCGGGCAGCTTGCCAAAACCCGTCTGGGCGACCGGGTGACGCTGGTGCCGGTGTATCGGCTAGGCGGAAAGCTCTGCCTTGACGCAGGTGGCACCTGGGCAATTGATGGTGACATTCGGCCCGAGATAGACGAGCAGAAGGAGCTACTGGCCCACGCGGTGCCAGTGAGCGACCGGCAGGTGATCGCGGCCTACCGCGACGAGCGGCGCACCCGTGAGCTGCGCTGGCCCTGGCCTGAGCGCGAGCTACCGTCGCTGCTACGCTCGCTCCACCCGCTGCCCCTTGACCGCACCACCCATAGCATCACGCTCGCGGGCCGCACCTTGCGGCTCGATACTGACCTCGGCCTGGTGATTGGAAAGGCCGATGCCCGTTCCGGCTTCATTATCGAGGAGGATCTATGACCGACCCGCCCTCCGTCTTCAACCTCTGGACAGCGCCATGGATTCGCGTGACCCGTCGGGACGGTGCTGGTGCCGAATTGGGCCTTGGCGCTTGTCTCGCCGAAGCGCACGCGCTGGCAGGGCTGCACGACCCCTCGCCGCTGGTGGCGGCGGGCACGCACCGTCTCCTCACCGCCATGCTCCAGGCGATCTACGCGCCGCAGGATTTGGCTGAGATCGCCACGGTGCTGCGCGCTGGACAATTTGACCCAGTTAAGCTCGATGGGTTCGCCGCGCAGTATGCCGACCGCTTCGACCTGTTCCACCCGACTGCGCCCTTCCTTCAGACTGGCGATGTGCCACTGGATGGCTGGAAGAAGCCGGAGAAGGGTCAGAAACATGATTGGGCCGACCCCAAGCCAATCGCGGCGCTATTTGTCGAGGTGCCGGCAGAGACGAATCGCTCCCATTTTCACCACGTTACTGATGAAGGCCACAAGCTGTGTGCGGCCTGTTGCGCCCGTGGGCTGGTGACGATTGCGGCCTTTGCTTCATCGGGTGGGGCTGGTATCCGGCCCTCGATCAACGGCGTTCCGCCTATCTATGTTCTCCCAGCCGGGTCAAGCCTATTTGAATCGCTGACCCTCTCGCTCATCACGCAGGGCTACCAACCGCCGACGGCAGACCCGCAGCGGGCCAATCTCGCGGCGTGGAGCGGACAGACAACGGTGGGCAAGGGGACGCAGGTAAGTGCCGTAGGCTACCTGGAGAGCCTGACTTTCCCGGCACGACGGATGCGGCTCTATCCGCAAGGTGTCACCACCACCTGTACACACTGCGGGGCAGCAACGCAGGTTACGGTCAGTTCACTGCTGTTTGAGATGGGGCACTGGCTCAGCGAAGGTAGCGCCCTCTGGGAAGACCCCTTCGCAGCCTTTCGGAAGCCAAAGAGCAAAGGCAAGGCTGCTGACGTCGGCCCCAAGCCGATACGACCAGACGAAGGGAAAGCGCTCTGGCGCGAGTACAGCGGGCTGCTGCTGACCGAGCGCGACGACCAGTTGCGTCCACGGATCGTGCAGCAGATTGCCAAGCTGATCGACCGTCGTGCGCTGCATGAAACCCAGCGCGTGCGCTTCCGCTGTATCGGGTTGCGTACCGATGGCAAAGCCAAGATCTTCGAGTGGCTTGATGAAGCTCTGGAAGCTCCGTCAGCCCTGCTCACCGATGACGACGCCGCGCAGTATATCGATAACGCACTCGGGCGCGCCGACGAGGCCCGCTTCATTCTGGAGTCGTCGTTCGACAGCCACTTTCGCCCCGAGCGTGACCGGGGCGGGCGCAACGAGAAACTGGCCCGCTTCAAGACGGTGCGCGCCCGCATGACCGCTGACTACTGGCGGCGGCTGGCCCCGCTCTTCCGCCGTTTCATCGTTGACTTAGCCGATGGGGCAACCCGCGAGGTAACTGCGTTGGCATGGGCCGCTACGCTCGTTCGCGAGGGGAAGCAGGCGTTTGCGACGGCAGCCGATCAGGTTGGTGAACGCGCCGACGCGCTGCGGGCGCGGGTCGAGGCCCAGGCAACGTGCCATCGCCGTTTGGCGGCGAAGCGAAAGGAGTGGTTCGGTGAGTAACAGTGAGTCCACGCCGCGCCAGCGGCAGATCGTCGAGTTTATCGAGAAGCTCGGGCGGCTCGACGCCGCCGGACGCGCCCGCCTCAAGCGCAACGCCGGGCGCACGCTGGGCGAGGCCCGCGATGTCCACCGGGTCTTTTACCAAGCTTTACCCTACACGGTAGCCGGACGGTCATTTGAGGAGGAGGCGTATTTCCTGGTGGCGACGCTCTTCCCGCTGGCCGACCCGCGTAGCACGCCGGTCAGCTTGGC
>CAIWXH010000171.1 GCA_903916565.1 uncultured Oscillochloris sp.
CGTCACCGTCGCCGTGAGTGTGGGCGTCACCGTCGCCGTGAGTGTGGGCGTCACCGTCGCCGTGAGTGTGGGCGTCACCGTCGCCGTGAGTGTGGGCGTCACCGTCGCCGTGAGTGTGGGCGTCACCGTCGCCGTGAGTGTAGGCGTCACTATCGCCGTCACGCGGGGTGCCTTGGTTGGCGGCGCGGCGGTTGGGCTAACCGGCGCGGGCGTCGCTGAAGCAACACTCGTGACCAGCCCGACCGCAGCGGGAGCCAAGGTCGGCGAGGCCAGTTCCGCCGTAGCAGACGCAGACGGGGTAACCGTATCAGCGGGCGGAGGCTGCACCGGTGTAACACTGCCAGCGCCCTGGCGCCCCACTGCGAAGACGAGCGTTACGGCGAGGCCACCGATCACGGCCAGCGCCACCAAGAGCAGCCAAGGGCTAAGCCTAGCAGAAGGAAGCGCCTGCTGGGCAAGCACCCCATAGCGCCGTGGAGTGTCCCCCACGGGTAGAAGGGGCGGCGCGACACCCACGGGCGGGGAAGGTGGCGCATCGCCGGTTGGCGGCGGCGCGGTTCGCGGTGGCGCGACATCCACGCGAGCCGTTGCCACAGACGGCGCGGGAGCCTGCGCTGTGCCCCTGCGAAGGGTTGGGAACGTGCCACTGTGCTGAGCCGCCACGACCGTCACCGTCCTCCGCAGGGGCTGGGGTGGAGCATCGTCAACCACCGTGGGTGCGCTCGTACGCTGAGCAATCCGGCGCAAGGCTCTGACAAAAGCACCCGTGGACGGGAACCGATCCGCCGGGTTAGCGGCAATCGCCCTGGCGAGGACATCGTCAATACTAGGCGACAGGGCCGGGTTCAGCGTAGAGGCTAAGGGCGCTTCCCCATGGAGGTGTCCAAGCAGAATATCCTGGGTCGAACCCTCGAACGCACGATGTCCAGTCAGGCAGCGGAAGGCAAGCATCCCCAGCGCATAGCCGTCGGTGCGAGCGTCTACGGGGCGACCGGCGATCTGCTCGGGGGCCATATAGTCCGGGGTGCCCATCAGCACCCCGGTGGTGGTGGTGAGGCCGGGCGTGTCAAGCTGCTTGGCGATCCCAAAATCGGTCAGCAGCGGGCGCGACTCCTCAAGCTCCTGGCTCAGAAAAATATTACCGGGCTTGATGTCGCGATGAATAATGCCCCGCCCGTGGGCGAAATCGAGGGCCGCAGCGACAGGTACCAGCACAGCGACGAGCTCGTCCAGGCTAAGCGTCCCGGCCTCCTGGAGACGGTCTTGCAACGTGCGCCCAGTCAGGAGCTTCATCGCGATGTAGGCCATGCCGTCATGCTCACCCACATCGTAGACCGGCACAATGCTTGGATGATCGAGCGCGGCGACCATCACGGCCTCACGCTTGAAGCGGTCGAGCAGATCGGCGTCGTCGCTGTACTGAGGATACAGAACCTTGAGCGCAATCTCGCGCTGGAGGACGGTATCAAGGGCACGGTAGACCACCGCCATCCCGCCCCGTCCGAGGAGCTCTTTGATGAAGTAACGTCCGAGGTGCTGATTAAGAAGCGATCTGAGCATGTGATGGTAACGACAGATCGGCAGTGCTGACGCCGCCAGTATTGTAGCATAGCGCACTCGATCTAGGCATTGTAATGTAACGACTCGGGGCGTGGTTATTCCCCAGGTCACCGCTGCGGAGACCGATGCGCGGTAGGGACTACGCAGCGCCAGTAGCAAGCGCTCCGTCGCTGGGGCGCTTCGTTATTCCGGCCTGGCAGCCGATTTTGCGTGGGTAGAGACTTGCCAGCCGTCGCGGGCGGGTGGACAGCGGCACCACCCCCAGGGCGTAACGGTCGCCCCGGAAACCTAGCACCTGAAACCTTGTCTGTGCTATAATTGCCGCGCAATCAGAAGGCAGACATCAATACGCTGATCGCCCCGAGGTAGCTCCCACGCGATTTAAGGATGAGAGGCCCCTGCTCTCGCGTATTTGTGCCTGTCCACAAAATCCCTCTTCGCACCAGGAGTGGTGCAGCCAGTGTCCAGGAGAACATGTGATGAGGAAATCGCTTGTTGCGACGGCGACGCTGATCCTGGCGACGCTGATCGCAGCCTGCGGCCCGGCAGGGCCGAGCGGCGGCACACCACCGACCGCCGCGCCTACCGCCGCCGCCACGACCGCCGCACAGTCGTCAGTCGCCACCACCGCCGCTGCGCCCACCACCGCCGCCACGACCGCCGCGCCTACCGAGGCCGCCACGACCGCCGCGCCCACCGCAGCCGCTACGACCGCCGCACAGCCGTTAGACACGGACTGTGCCAATCCTATGGTGCTGTGCGTCGGTCTTGTCACCGATGTCGGCCAGGTTGACGATAAGAGCTTCAACCAGTCGGCGTGGGAAGGCGTGAAGCGTGCCGAGCGCGAGTTGGGCGCAATTGTCAACTATGTTGAGACCAAAGACGCCAAAGACTACGCCGCCAACATCGCGCTCTTCACCGAGAAGCGCTACGACGTGGTCGTGACGGTCGGCTTTGCGCTCGGTGAGGCCACGAGCCAGGCCGCCAGCGAAAACCTGGAAGTGAAGTTCATCGGCGTAGACCAGTTCCAGGCCAGCTCGCGGCTGAACATTAGCGGCCTGATTTTCAATGAAGACAAGGCCGGTTTCTTGGCCGGTGCGCTTGCAGCCGAGATGTCGAAGAGCAACAAGATCGCGGCGGTGCTGGGCACCAATTTGGTTCCGCCCGTCGTGGCCTTCAAAGAGGGCTACGAGCGCGGGGCGAAGTATATCAAGCCCACCATTGAAATCATCTCAACGTATCACCCCGGCGGCCTCGACACCGCTTTTCTTGACCCGAAGTGGGGCGCTGACACCGCGAAGTTGGCGATTGACCAGGGCGCCGATGTCATCTTTTCAGCCGGCGGTAAGACTGGCAACGGCGGCTTGATCGAGACGGCGGCCAATAAGGGCGTCTTCTGTATCGGCGTTGATACCGATCAGTGGGAGACGGTGCCTGAGGCCCACCCCTGCCTCATCTCTAGCGCAACGAAGCAGATCACCCCTGGCGTGTTCGACTTGATCCAGAAATTCAAGAACGGCATCTTCCCTGGGGGCAACTATGTCGGCGAGGTCGGCCTAGCACCGTTCCACGACTTCGAGGCCCAGGTGCCCCAGGCGGTCAAGGATAAGCTGGCCGAAATTGAGCGCGGCCTGCGCGATGGCTCGATCTCAACCGGCTACAAACCTGGGAGCTAGGGCGGTTCCCGTAACTGCATGAAGGACGCCAAGACCTCACAGGTAGATCCTGTGAGGTCTCCTTTCATCAATTTGCACCGGGAGTACCGAGCGATGGAGCGTGCCAAGCCGCCGAAGGTAGACCTGTGGGGCCGTGGGCGTGCGCTGCTGCGTGCGGCGCTGATCCCGACCACAGCAGTGCTGATCGCGCTGCTCATCGGCGCGCTGATTATCGCCCTCTCTGGCGCAAACCCGTTGATCGCCTACAGCGCCTTATTTGAGGGCGGACTCGGCAGCACCCGTGCGTTCGCACGCACCCTCGAAAAAGCCACGCCGCTGATCTTCGGCGGCTTGGCGGTGGCGCTGGCCTTTAAGGGCGGCCTCTTCAACATTGGTGCCCAGGGCCAGTTGCTGCTCGGCGCGATCTTCGCCGCCTACATCGGCTTTGCCTTCCAGGGGCTGCCGCCGGTGCTGCATAGTGCGCTGGCGCTGCTGGTCGGCGCCCTGCTGGGCGCACTGTGGGCCGCCATCGCTGGTTTGCTCAAGGCGTTTACCGGGGCGCACGAAGTCATCACCACGATTATGCTGAACTTCGTCGCCTTTAACCTCACCGATTGGCTCGCCGATGGCCCGTGGAAGGATCGCGCACCCGGCAATATTGTCGCCCGTACCCCAAAGGTGGCCGCAGCGGCGGCACTCCCCAATCTCGGCGGGATTCCGCTGGGCATGATCCTGGCTGCCCTGGTGGCGCTGGCGGTCTGGTGGCTGATCTGGCGCACCACCAGCGGCTTCGAGCTACGCACGGTCGGGCAAAGCCCCAGCGCGGCGCGCTACGCCGGCATCCCGGTGCGCCAGATCACCGTGCTCGCCATGGTCACCAGTGGCTTCCTCGCCGGGCTTGGCGGCGCAGTCGAGACGCTCGGTGTCGTCGGGCGCTTCCAGCCGGGGTTCAATGCCGGACTCGGCTTTAACGCGATTACCGTTGCGCTGCTGGCCCGCACGAACCCGCTTGCCGTGATCCCAGCGGCGCTGCTGATTGGGGCCATGCAGGCTGGGGCCAGCCGGATGCAGTTCAGTTCGGGCGTCGCCTCCGAGATTATTGATGTGATCCAGGCGCTGATCCTCTTCTTTGTGGCCGCCGATAGCATCATTCACGGGGTGCTGCGAATCAAGCCCGACGATGGCGAGCATGTGGCGCTCAGCAGCGGCTGGGGTGCGTGAACCGGGTTTCAGGTTTCAGGTTTCAGGTGCTAGGGGGCAGGGGTTAGGCCGAACGCATCAACGCTTTGACGATACGGATGTTGGCGGCTTTGCGGCTTTGCGCGAGATTCTTCCGGCTTTGCGTGGCTACGCTCGGCCTGAAACCTGAAACCCGGCACCTAAAACCTGAAACCTTGGCTAGGGAGAGCGTATGCAGATCACCGGCAGCATCGCACGAGCAGCAACCCAACGCACGCGCTGGCTGACCGGCGGTCTATTGGGCGCGCTGGCGATCCTCATCCTCGTCGCCTACGCCCGCGCACCGCAGGCCACCACCGCTGTCCTCACCTCAACCATCCGCCAGTCAACCCCGATCATCCTCGGTGCGCTGGCCGGGATTATGTGCGAGCGCTCAGGGGTGGTCAATATTGGCATCGAGGGCATGATGCTGATCGCGGCCTTCCTCGGTTTCCTGGTGAATGTTTGGACGGGCAACCTGCTGCTGGCGATCCTTGGCGCACTGCTGGCGGGCGGGATCGTTGGGGCCTTCCACGCGCTGATGGCGATCAGCCTGAAGGTCGATCAGATCATCGCTGGCACGGTGATCAATATCCTGGCGCTGGGCTTCACCGGCTACTTCTATCAGCAGGGCTTGACGACCCAGGGCAAGCTCGTGCCGGTGGAGATTCCGCTGCTGTCCAGCATCCCGCTGCTTGGGCCGGTCTTGTTCGCTAATCCGCCGATCACCTACCTCTCGCTGGTGCTGATCATCGTCATCCATCTCTTACTGTTCCGCACCCGCTGGGGATTGCGTACCCGCGCCATCGGCGAGCATCCCGCCGCCGCCGACACGGTGGGTATCGCGGTCAACCGCATGCGCTACATCAACGTGATTATCGGCGGCATGCTCGCCGGTCTGGCCGGTGGCTTCCTCTCGCTCGAATCCGTCGGCTCGTTTGAGCGGAATATGACCAACGGGCGCGGCTTCGTCGCCCTGGCGGTGATGATCTTTGGCAAGTGGACGCCGTTCGGCGCATGGGGCGGTGCGCTCCTCTTCGGCTTTGCCAATACGATGCAGTCGCAAATTCAGTTCATGCAGAATCGGCTGCCCCCCTGGCTCGCCTGGGTTGGTCAGTTGCCGCCGCAGTTCATCGGGATGCTGCCGTACCTGCTGACGATTGCGGTGCTGGCGGGCTTCGTTGGCCGCGCTCGACCACCGGCGGCGCTCGGCAAGGTCTACGAGAAGGAATAAGTATGCGCGGCGACGCTCCGGTCGTGCTTGAGGCACGCGGCATTACCAAGCGCTTTCCAGGCGTGCTTGCCAACGAACAGGTGAGCCTGACGCTCCAGCACGGCGAGGTGCTGGCGCTGCTTGGTGAGAATGGCGCCGGGAAGACCACGCTGATGAACATTCTCTACGGCCTGTATCAGCAGGATGCCGGTGAGGTGCTGGTGCGCGGTAAGCCGGTGCGGATGCGCGGGCCAAGCGCGGCGATTCGCCACGGGATCGGCATGGTGCATCAGCACTTTATGCTCGTGCCCGTCTTCACCGTGGCCGAAAATATCATCCTTGGCGCTGAAACCAGTCGCGGCCCCCTGCTGGACATGGCCGCCGCCCGCAGGCACATTCACGAACTGTCGCAGCGCCACAACCTTGCGGTAGACCCCGACGCGCTGGTCAAGGATCTCTCGGTCGGCCAGCAGCAGCGGGTCGAGATTATCAAGGCGCTCTACCGCAACGCCACGATCCTGATCCTCGACGAGCCGACCGCTGTGCTGACGCCCCAGGAGACGGACGAGCTATTTGTGATCATTCGCTCGCTGACGGCGCAGGGCGTCTCGGTGATCTTCATCACCCATAAGCTGCGCGAGGTGCTGGCGCTCGCCGACCGGATTGTGGTGCTGCGCCGTGGGCGTGTCGTCGGCGAGACGCGCCCACGCGAGGCCAGCGAGCGCAGTTTGGCAGAAATGATGGTCGGGCGCAGCGTGATCCTCCAGGTCGAGAAGCAGACCGCGCACCCCGGCGCAACCGTGCTGGCGCTTGAGCAACTGTCGCTCAACGATGATCGCGGCCAGCAAGTAGTGAATGCGCTGACGCTTGACGTGCGCGCCGGTGAAGTGTTGGGCCTCGCCGGAGTGCAGGGCAATGGGCAGACCGAGCTGGTCGAGGCGATCACGGGCCTGCGCCCGGTGCGCGCCGGGCGCGTGCTGATTGACGGCCAGGATTACACGGGGGCCGCGCCGCGCCGCATCAGCGAGTCCGGCTGCGCCCACGTCCCTGAAGATCGCCAGGAAGACGGTCTGGTACTAGGCTACAGTGTCGCCGACAACCTCGTGCTGAACACCTATTATGTTGCGCCTTTCGCCCATGGCATCGTGCGCGACGGCCAAGCGGTGCTGCACCACGCGGAGCAACTGGTCGCCCAGTACGATGTGCGTACGCCCAACGTCACCACCTCCGTCGCCGCACTCTCGGGCGGCAATCAGCAGAAGGTGATCATCGCCCGCGAGCTATCGCGCGAGGTACGGCTGCTGATCGCGGCCCAGCCAACACGGGGCATTGATGTTGGCTCCATCGAGTTCATCCACCAGCAGATCATCGCCGCACGCGACCGTGGCACCGCCGTCCTGCTAGTGTCTGCGGAGCTTGACGAGATTATGGCCCTGGCCGACCGCATCGCCGTGATCTACCACGGGCGCATCGTGGCGACGCTACCGGCGACCAGCGCGAGCCGCGAGCAGTTGGGCCTGCTGATGGCGGGCGCTCAGCCGGAGCATTTGTAGGTTTCAGGTTTCAGGTTTCAGGTGCCAGGTTCCACGCAAAGCCGAAGCGATCTCGCGCAAAGCCGCAAAGTCGCAAAGCCGCAAGGTATCTTGTGCTGTTGATGCGTTCGGCCTGACACCTGACACCTGACACCTGACACCTGGCCCCTGACACCTGACATGACGGAGTAGCTCTATGCACAAACGAATTACCCACCTACGCGCCGCGCTGGCCGAGCGTGAACTACCGGCCCTGCTGGTGAGTGCGCCCGCCAATCGGCGCTACCTCAGCGGCTTCACCGGCAGCTACGGCTGGTTGCTTGTCACCCCCAGCGCCGCCCTGCTCTTCACCGACAGCCGCTACACGCTGCGTGTCGCCCGCGAAGCGCCCGCCTTCACGCTGCGCCAGGTCAGCCATGAGCATCCGTTTCCCAAGCTGCTTCTAGCGGCGGTGACTGAGCTTGGCCTCACCCAGATCGCCTTTGAGTCCGCCCACGTCACGGTGGCCGAGCATCGCGGTCTCGTCAAAGCCCTGAAAAAAAAGGCCACCCTTGCCCCCGTCGAAAACGTGGTCGAGCCACTGCGCGAAATAAAAGACGCCGACGAACTGACGACGCTACGGCGGGCGATTGCGCTCACCGACGCAGCGTTCAGCGCCGTCGTCGCCCGCCTGACCCCCACGACCACCGAGCGCCAGGCGGCCTGGATGCTCGAACTCGCTATGCGCGTAGGCGGTGCCGACGCGCTCGCCTTCCCGAGCATTGTGGCGGCTGGCCCCAACGGCGCACAGCCTCACGCCAGCCCCAGCGACGAGCCGCTGGGCAGCGGGCGACCGATCATCATCGACATGGGCGTCCGCCTTGACGGCTACCACGCTGACATGACCCGCACCATCGTCCTTGGCGAGCCAGACGCCCGCTTCTGGGCGATCTATACCGTGGTGGCCGAAGCACACCGCCGCGTCATCGCGGGTCTGCGCCCCGGCCTGCCCGCCCACGAGGCGGACGCCTTGGCCCGTGAGCATATCGCCGCCGCAGGCTACGGCGAGCAATTCGGCCACGGCCTGGGCCACGGCGTCGGCCTCGCGATCCACGAGGGGCCAGCGCTGCGCCGTGCCTCGCCCAACCTCGGCAGCGCCCCCCTGCGCGCCGGTATGGTTACCAGCGTCGAGCCGGGGATCTACATCGAGGGCTGGGGCGGGGTTCGCATCGAAGATCTGGTCTTACTCACCGAAGCTGGCTGCGAGGTGCTCTCGCAGGCACCCAAGCTTAACCACGAATAGAATCGAATGAGCGAATGGTGCCCTGCGTAGGGTGCCATTCGCTCATTCGCTTATGCGCTGCTATTCGTGGTTACTCGTGATGCTTGGGCCTAATCACCAGCACCGGCACCGGCGCCGTCTGCACAACCTTCTGAGTCACGCTGCCAAAGACCCAGCGGCTAACCCCACTCCGACCGTGGGTAGCAATCGTAATCAGGTCAGCGTGCTGACTATCGGCATAGTCGAGAATAGCCTCGGCGGCGGGCATCGCGCTCACCTCCATCAGCACCGTGTAGCCCTCGGCGCGGAACTGCTCCGCGATGCGTTCGAGATACTCACGCGCCTCAGCCTCCAAATTCTCCAGCGCATCGGACGTTGTGGTGGCGAGCATCCCACTATAGTCAACACTCGTCGTGAAGATCGGGGGCACGGCCCGCAGCAGGGTAATCTTGGTCGTACCCTCATTGGCCGCAAGCGCGTGGACATGCGGCAGCACCTGCTCGGCCAGATCCGACCCATCCAGTGGAACGAGAATGTGACGGTACATACAAAACCTCCTCGCAGTAACCTCATCGTGACTGCCGGAGCGCCCACGGCGACGGCGAACGGACGAATGCCAACGGTGTTGGCACCTGAAGCCTTGGCTAATCGCGGTGCGCGGTCTTAACGCTCATAGGCACCGTGTCGGCGTCTCCCTCCGAGTCAACCATCCAGCGCAGCAGATCCGAGACAGTGACGACACCGATGACACGCTTACCAATGACTACCGGCACGCCGTGGATATGATGCGCGATCATCAGTTGGGCCGCCCCGGATAGGCGCGTCTCGGGGGTGACCGTCAGCACCGGGCGGCGCATAAACTCGCGCACCGGCAGATCCTTGACGATGTAGCCATTATACGCAACTGAATCGCCCGTAGCCGAGTCGGCGATTCGGTTGATGTCGCCCTCAGTGACGATGCCCACCAGTTCGTCCTGGCTGTCAACCACCGGCAGGCGATGAATATTCAGCTCGGCAAGCAATTGCCGTGCCTGGGGCAACGTCATCGTGTCGCGGGCAACGACCGGGGGGGCGCTCATCCAGACGCGCACAGTGTCCATTATACGTTCTCCGTTCTGTGGTAGGGCTACGATTGTGACGACTAACGACCGACCACAGACGACGGGAGGCGCTCTTTACACGGCGGTCGTCCATCATCTGTGGTCGGTCGGCGAAAACCGGCAACGGACTTCCCGCAAACCTACTTAGTTTGTCCAGCGAACACCGCTACGCAGCACCTCGACCAGGTTGCCCTCACGGTCGAGCAGCAAGCGCAGCGAATGGCGCAGATCGCAGTCAAGCACGGGGCACGGCGTCACATGCTCAACGCGGTGCGGGCAGGGGCCGTCACGCTCACAGGTGCCGACATAGACCGCGTAGCGTGGTGCGCCTGGCGGGCCGTCAAGCATGCGTAGGTGGATTGGCTCGTCGCGCAGCGCCACGTCAAGCTGCTTCAGGTGGTCGCGTGCCACCTTGAGCATCGGGTGCGGGGGTCGTTTCGGGCGAGCCATACAGTGCCTTTCAGGCCGAATCTGACCGTCAGAATTTGTGATGTCTTGCTCAGAATAGCAGCCGCCACACCCTTATGGCGAAAACTGATCGCAACACTACGTTAAAACTGTTCAACAACGGCGCTGCGCTCCGCAGTAACATAGCCGCCCCGGTGAGGTCTTCGTGGCCCACGCAATTACGCGCTGCGATAACATCGGCAATCCGCAGTTGCGTCACACCTTGCTCCGTGGTACAATCGCCCGCCGTGGGCAGGTCGCATAGTCTGGTCTAGTGCGCGGCACTGGAAATGCCGTACAGCGGCAACGCTGTCGAGAGTTCGAATCTCTCCCTGCCCGCCACTTCCCTTCCATTACCCCGCCCATACGTCCTTGTTCGTCGCCGCCGAGCCGCTTCACGCGCCAGCGGCGTCTTTGTTGCGTCTGGCGTAGGCCGTCATGTCTGACAGGGGAGCAGGGCTGGTGATGCGGGCGCACAACGCATCACCAGCCCCGCTCCTTGTGAGGAAGCGAGGCTGGTGATGCGGGGGGCACGGCACAGCAAAGAGCCAGCGCTACACTGAGGCGAGATCGCCCCGCGCTACATGCGATCCATACGGGCAATCCAGGTCTCGGGCTGCTTGATCTCGTCCAGCGTCGGCAGGTGTTCGGCACGCTCCCAAACACGGGCGGCGAAGGCGACGCCCCGCGCCTCGGTGACAGCGTTGACAAACGCCTCGCCCTGCTGATACTGGACAAGCTTCAGATCCATGCCGGTGATGCGGTTGAAGATGTGCTCGATCAGGTTCTTGGTGGATTGGCGCTGGGCGACACGCTGCTCGATCTGCTCGAAGCTCGGCAGCAGGCGCTTGCCGACGGCGTTCATCACGTGGTTGCCGTAGCCCTCGACGAGCGACATCACGGCCTGAAGCTGGTCGAAGATGGCCCGCTGCTCGGGGCTGAGTACCAGTTCGATCCAGTGCTGGCCGCTGCCCCAACTCTGAAGAATGCGCGCCAGCATCTGCGGTAGACTCGTGCCGAGACCTTCAAGCTGGTGGTTGAGCAGATCGAAGTACTGCTGGAGGAGATCACGGAAGTGCTGGCGCACCCACGGGTACGCCTCGAACTCGAAGACATGCGTGGACTCGTGCAGGGCGATCCAGAGGCGGAAATCCTCGTCGTTCAGGCCGAGTTGGCGCTGCACGCGGGCGATGTTCGGCTCGACAAAGTAGAGCGAGCCACGCGCCGCCGGATCGGGCGAGAGCAGGCTCAGGTCGTACTGGCCAAGCACACGGCTAGCCAAGAAGCCGAGCAGCATGCCCATCTGTGCGCCGAGGAGCTTGCCGTTCAGTTCGCCAAAGAGCAGCGCGACCGAACTCTGGGCGCTGTTCCGCGCATACATCGCCTCGATGGGCTGGAAGAGTTGCTCGAACGAGGTGAAGTTGGCCTCGATCCACTCGCGCCGGTCGTGGACATAGACCCGGCTAATCGGCTCGGGCAACTGCACACCCAGGTAGTCGGCGATCAGCGGCTCGCTCTGCTTCACCAAGCGGGTGTACTGCTCGCGGCGGAAGACCAGATCATCAACAGGCGCCTGCTCCCACTTGGAAACGCGCAGCGCAACGGCGCGGGCTTGGCTCCAATCGATCAACCCGCTTGGGCGCTGCGTCTCGCGGCGGGCGCGGTGTTCAATATATTGACGCGCAGCGGTTCCGGCCACGACCCCGACGATCAGGAGTGTGCCCAGTCGGCGCAGACCAGTTCTGGTCACGGTGTTGTCCTTTCACACATTGCAAAAGCATAAGCAAGGGTGAGTGTATCACGGTGAGGGGGCTACGTCCAACTTGCGTGACGGCAGCGTGGGGTGAGGGCTGGCGCGGTAACCGGACGTTGTCTCAGCCCTGTGCCCCCCGGCGGGTCAGCTCGACCCCAGGGATGGGCAGCGTAAAGTAGAAGTGCGACCCCTTGCCCAGTTCGCTCTCGGCCCAGATGCGGCCCCCGTGCAGCTCGACCAGCGCCCTGGTGATGCTGAGGCCCAGCCCAGTGCCGCCGATGCGCCGTGTGTTCGTGTTGTCCACACGATAGAAGCGCTCCCAGATGCGCGGCAGATCCTCGGGCGCGATGCCGATGCCCTGGTCGTGAATGGCGACGCGCACCCAGCGGCCCTTCGGGTGCTCGGGCGGCAGGTCGCTTGGCTGCGCCTCTTTGATCGTAAGCGTGATTTGGCCGCCGTTTGGGCTGTATTTGATCGCGTTGGTTAGGAGGTTGAAGATCACCTGCTTGACCTTGTCGCGGTCAATGTAGACCGGCGGCAGGCTCGGCGGTACCGCCAGCAGCATCCGATGGCGGGCGAGTTGCGTGTTCAGTTGGGTCGTTAGCTCGGCCACGATGCTGTTGAGCGAGGTGAGCCACTGGTTCAGCTTGACTTTGCCCGCCTCGATGCGTGACACGCTGAGCAGATCTTCGACCAGTTGCGAGAGGCGGCTGGCCTCGGTGTAGACGGTGCGCGTGAATTGGGTGCGTTCGGCGGCGCTGAACTCGCGGTTGAGCAGCAGTTCGGTGTAGCCCAGGATCGAGGTCAGGGGCGTACGCAGTTCGTGGCTGACGGTCGAGACAAATTCGTTCTTGACGCGGTCGGCCTCGCCTTCGCGGGTGACGTTGGTCACGGCCCACAGGCGCCCGCTGAACTGCTGCTGGCTGTCGCGGGTCGGTACCGAGAGGATCTGGAGCTCTTGGGTCGGGTTGATCAGCCGTACGCGCTGGGTCTGCGTTTCGCCGGGGGTGCGCTGGCCGCTGGTGCAAAACTCGGTGAGCCGCAGCGGCTCTTGCAGGCGCGGCAGCAGGATTTCGACGAGGTCGAGACTGACGTGAAAGGGCGCACGGCTCTGCTGGCCGTTTAGTCCCCAGAGGTTGCCCCAGGCCGGATTGGCGCGTAGCACCTTGCCGTTGCCGTCGAGCAGCGCTAGGCCGGTGGGCAGCGCGGCGAAGACTTGCCCGAGGTAGTTGGCGTTCTCTAACGCTTCTTGGTAGTGAACGGCACGGCTCAGCGGGTGCGCGGCTTGGGCGCAGAGCGCCCGCACGAAGGCGAGTTCGTCCTCGCCAAAGGCGTTCGAGCGCGTGCTGTCAAAGATGATCACGGCGGCGGCCCGCCCATCAATGCAGATCGGCGCCGCCAATTCGGCGCGCGCACCCGCCCCGGCGGGGGGCAGATCTGGCTCTTGGGTTACGTCGCGCACCAGGATGGCCCGCCCCAGACGCGCCGCCCGCCCGGCCAGCCCGGTCTCCCAGCTAAGCCGCTGGTGACTATGGGCCGGTAGGCCATTCCAAAGCTCGGCGGGGTAGCCTTCGGCCATTTGAAGCACCAGTTCGCCACGCTCGTGGTCAACCAGGGCAATGGCGCCCGCTTCGGCACCAGTCGTCTCAAGGCCGCGCCGCAGCAGCAGGCTGAGTAGCGCGGGCAGATCGAGCATTTCCTCTAGACGCTCGCCGATCTCGGCGAGCTGCTGCTTGCGTTGCGGGGCCAGGGTGAGGCCCGTGGGGGTGTCGCCGTCGCTGGCCCCGACGGGGGGCAAGGGGAGGCGGCGTCCTTCCTGGGCAATCGCAACCGCCAGTTGGGGCAACAGGGCGGCGATCAGCTCCTGCGGGGGGCCGATCAGGCTGGTGTCGTAGGTGGCCCGCAGTTCAAGCACGCCCCACAGGCGCCCGCCCCAGAAGATCGGGGCACCAAGGTAGCTGGCCTGCGCCACCGGCAGGTGCTGATCGCCGACCACATCATTACGCACCACAATGTTATGGGTGGCGCTGACACCACCCAGGGCCACCCGGCGTGTCAGCGCCTCGTCCCACGGGTAGGGCCAGCCATCAGCCGAGTAATACTGCTGGCGCACTGTGCCGGGCTGGGCCGATTGGAGCCAGCAGGTCAGGCGGGCGTCACGGAAGCGTACGCCAACGCGCAGCAGCGCGAAGACGCGGTGCATCCGCTGGTTCAGCGGCTGCTCCTCGTGGAGGATGCGCGTGACCTCGGCTAGGATGGATAGGGCTTCGATTGCGCTGTTAGGCCGTGTAGTCATAGATGCTGGGTCTAGGGGCGTGGGTTGTCGCTCGTCCCTGTATTGTACAAGCCTGCGGCGCACTGTCAAAGCCAAGAGACGCGGTATAATGGTTGCGTTGGCAGATCAGCGCTTGATCATCTAGCGAGAAGAGAAGGCTATGTTTCAGGTTGTTGACCATATCGGCTTCGCGGTTACCGATGTTGAGGAGGCGATTGCCTTCTATACGGCTGCCTTTGGGCTTACCGAGTGGGAGCGGATTAGTCTGCCCGAGCGTCACATGTCGGTTGGGGTCGCCCGCCTTGGCGGGACACTCCTTGAGCTGATTGCTCCGACTTCGGATGATGCCGCCTTCGCCAAGTTCCTGCGCGATAAGGGGCCGGGCGTGCATCATATCGCCTACCGCGTTGATGATGTGGTCGCCGCGCTGGCCGAGCTTCAGGCGCGTGGGGTGCCCCTGATCGACAAGGTGCCCCGTCCCGGCATCCACAACACCCTGATCGCCTTCGTCCACCCCAAGGCTGGCGCCCAGGGTGTGCTTGTCGAGTTGGTACAGCACCAGGATCACTAAGGCGCGGTTTCATGTGTCGGGTTTCAGGTTTCAGTTCGAGCGTATCAGACAGCCCTACTGACCGCAGCCCCCCCCCCGCCCGGTGGCTGAAGCCACGGACTCTGTTGGACGAAGACCGCCTGCGCGGCCTAGATGAGCCTGCGAAGGCAGGCTTCGCACCTCCAGAGCCGGGGGCTTCAGCCCCCCGGATTCACGACCACGATAGGATTGCTATATGTCCCTTGACGAGTACGAGTCTCGGCGCCAGCTTTGTAGTATGAGTCTGGGCTACACCGCCTATGATGTCTGGGCGACCCAGGCCCGCCGTGAGCGCCGCTATAACATTGCCCGCCTGCTCAATGCCTCAAGCACCGTCAAGCGCATCCGCGCTGAGTGCGCCTTCCGTGCGCTGGGCGAGGTCGGCAGAACCGAGGCTAATATCGCCCGCGCCCTCGCTGGCCTTGAGCCTGATACCGTTGCGACTGGCCCCGTCACCGGCACCAGCGCCCTCTCGCGTGAGTTGATGAGCCGCGCGGCCTTCGCGCTGGCCGAGGGCCGCGACCTCATCGCCGAGGAATTGGGCGACCTCTATGTCTGTAGCGGCTGCGGCGAACTGATGGAGGGGGCACCCGCCGTGTGCGCGATCTGTGGCACTGTGCGCGAGGGCTTTCTGGCCTTTCGCGCCGCCGAGTCGATGGGTGCGCTTGGCCCCAACAAGCTTATGCGCTCGCTTGAACAGTCCATTCAGACGTTGCACGCGCTGATGGCCGACCTCGACGACGAACTACTTTCGCACCGCGTCGGTACGGTGAGCCTGAAGGAGATGGTGGGCCACCTGACCGATATGGATGTGGTCTTTCGTGAGCGTGCTTGGCTCATCCTTGAGACTGACAACCCGCGCTTGCCCAGCGCGCACCCGCCCACGCTTGAAAAAGCGGCCATGTACGCCGACCATACCATCGGCGATCTGCTTGACAGCTTCCAGGTAAGCCGCCAGCAGACCCTTGGCCTGCTGCGTGGCCTTACGGCGGCGGCGTGGCATCGCACCGGCCACCACATCATCTTCGGCACCATCCCCCTGACGCACCAGGGCAACTGGGTGGTCGAGCACGAACGCAGCCACTTGATTGAGATGGCCCAAATTCGCCACGACTTGCTAGAGGCCCAGTCCGACAATCGCCCGATTACGCTCCATGATAATCTCATCCCGGAGATTCTGGACGGCGAGTAGGGGTAGGCGCAAAGCGCAGGGGCCGGGGATGCTTGGCATCCCCGGCCCCTGCTTTGTTTACAGCACCGTCATGGCTGTACACCGCGCATGTGCATCACGATGGGGTGCAACGCACCGGGTCGTACTGAGGATCGCATCTGTTGTACTGAGGATCGCAGGGTGTCGAACTAAGGATCACACCCGGTCGAACTGACGAACGCACGCGCAAAACTAAGGAACGTACCTGCTCGAACTGACGAACGCACCCGCAAAACTAAGGAACGTACCTGCTCGAACTGACGAACGCACGCGCAAAACTAAGGAACGCACGGGCAAAACTAAGGAACGCACGGGCAAAACTAAGGAACGCACCCGCTCGAACTGACGAACGCACCCGCAAAACTGACGAACGCACGCGCAAAACTAAGGAACGCACGCGCAAAACTGACGAACGCACCCGCTCGAACTGACGAACGCACCCGCAAAACTGACGAACGCACCCGGTCGAAGCAAGCATGGGCCAGCGCGTAAGGCTCGCACAGCCAAGCATCCCAGATGAGGAAGTGCCAAATAGGACTTTTGTACCGTTACGAATCAGCTAGCAGAATCGGTATACTATCCGAGTGCGCCAAACCGGACACTCTGTCACGGCCTCTAAGCCAGAAAGGACTCATCCATGGCCCGTCAGATCATCAACCCAGTCTCTGCTCCATCCCTCGCCGCCGACCATGCGACCGTGATGGCGCTCCAAAGCTTGCCCGACTATCAGCCCGTCAACCCTGCCTATAGCCTCCCCCAGATCGTCCAGCACCAGGTAGAGCTAACCCAGGCCGAGTTGGAGGAGCAGTTGGCCGAGGAGGCGCTGGTGCGGGCACGCGCTAAGCGCATCCTGGCCTCCCACACCTACCACGATGCGGTAGTCGGTGCGCGTGCCCAGGTGGTTGCCCAGTATGGCCCCGATGCGACCGCCGTCGCGCTCATTGGGCTGACGCGCAAGTCCGAGCGCAAGCAGCCCGCCAAGCGCAAGCGCCAGCCCGCCGTGTAGCGTCGTGCGCCCTATGCCACAAGCACTAGGCTCAGCCGAGGACAAACCTCCGCTGAGCCTGCTTTTTTGTCCTGCCATCGCGGCTTTGCGGCTTGGCGGCTTTGCGCGAGATCTTCCGGCCTGGGATGCCGCTATGCCGCCTTACCAACCACCGAATACTCCACGGCCATCGGGTTCTCGGTACGCTTCGAGGCGTCGAGAATCTCCAGCCCCACGATGTTGCCATCCTTGTCGTAGTCAATGATCACGCCAGGGCGATCTTCGTCGCTCTCTTCCACCAACGTACTCCGAAAGACAATGCGAAGAATGTCCACCTCGGCATCATAGGTCACTTTCATGGCGTTGTACTCCAGTATTTCTCAATCTTGCTCGTGCGATACACGGTGATCACCAGCGCCGGGTCACGAGTGGGAACGACGATGGCGCGGAGCAGGAAGATCTTCCCGCCACCAAAATCAACCTGTGACTGATAGGCGACTCGCCCGTTGTGTTCTGGCACCACCTGTTGTGGGTGCTGCAAGACCGAGTCTACCAGGGCTTGTGGAATGCCGCGTTGGGCGAGTTCCTCTTGAGCGTGACGCGAATAGACAAAGCGCGGCATTAGTCAGCCCTAGCGAGCAGACGGCCTGCGGGTCAGGCACCACGGGGTCTTTCGTATCGGTGATGACGACAAGCTGGGCATCCTGGTGCATCCGCCGCACATTCTCGGCCAATTCATCATCGGCGGCACCGAGCCAAAGCTGCTGGCGCACCACCGTGCCGGCGCTCTCGCGCAGTGGGAAGCGCAGCAGCGCCGCAAGCACGGCGGGCAACTCCGCCAGATACGGCGGCGAGAACAAGGTGGGGAACACCTGTCACGTTTCCAAACGGCGGTGTTGCGCCCTCATCTCCCCACCTCCCCACCTCCCCACCTCTCCACCTCCCCACCTCCCCATCTCTACATCTCTACACCTCCCCACCTCCCCATCTCTCCACCTCCCCACCTCCCCACCTCCCCATCTCTCCACCTCCCCACCTCCCCACCTCCCCACCTCCCC
>CAIWXH010000172.1 GCA_903916565.1 uncultured Oscillochloris sp.
CAGAATCTTCCCAGACGCGCCCATGAAGGGCACGGTGAAATCTTCCTCGACGGCGATAATGTCGGTGCCGATGAAAAGGGTCAGGAAGCCGAAGAAGATCAGGGCGTGCATCGTGCCGGGGCGGCGGTCACGCAGCACCTTCTGCTGGCCGAAGAGCTGGGCGAGGAACGCGGTGGTGCGGGCGGGGATGTGGTCAATGCGCGCCTCGGGGGTGCCTTTGCGCCAGCGGGCGATGTCGCGCAAGATGCCCCAGGTCATCACCAGCGTGGTGAGCAGGATGAGGCTATAGAGGAAAAGCGGGGCCGTCTGGCCAAGGCGATCAACGTTCCAGTAAATCTCGCGGATGGCGATGGTGAACTCTGGCATGCGCCGACACCACCTTTCTAGGGGCAAAGGGCGGAGGGCTTTTGCCTATCATACCATCGTTGGGGCGGCCCTCGTGGGTGTCCATTCGCCCGGCAGGGCTGAGGCAAAGTCCGGTTGCCGCGCCAGACCTCACCCCCCAGCCCCCTCTCCTTGAACGGGAGAGGGGGAGCCGAACGCATTCTACTGCGGAATCTCCCCTCTCCCCTTGAGGGAGAGGGGCCGGGGGTGAGGGGTAAAAGGCGATGTTGCATCAGCCCTGATGCCTCACGCCTCCACATTCCTGATCGGCATCTGAATGCTGAAGGTGCTGCCCTGGCCGACTGCGCTCGTGACGGCGATGGTGCCGCCGTGGGCTTCGATGGCGAGGCGGCAGAAGTAGAGGCCGAGACCAGTGCCGTGGCGCCGGTCGCCCTCGCGGGCCTGGTAGAAGCGCTCGAAGATATGCGCCTGGACCTCGTGGGCGATGCCCTGGCCCGTGTCGCTCACGCTCAGCTCGACCGTATGACCATCGTGCAGCACCTGGGCACGCACCACGATCTCGCCCTGGGCTGGGGTGAACTTGATTGCGTTGCTCACCAGATTGGTCAGCACGCGCTCCATCAGTTCGCGGTCAAGCCAGACCAGCGGCAGGTCGTCCGTCAGTTTGTGGAACAGACGCGCCTGGTTGGGGCGCGCAGCACGCTCAAATGGCGCGCACACCGCCTGCACAAGCGTGTGCAGCGCCATAGGCTGGCGCTTGAGCGCCCAGCCGTTGGTCTCAAGCCGCGCCGAGTCGAGGATGGTCTCGGTGAGATTTAGGAGATAGTTGGCGCTATCGTTGGCCACATCGAGCAACTCGTGCTGGCCCTCGGGGTCGAAGCGCTGGTGTTGCACGGCCCTAATGCTAATCAGCAGCGTATGGAGTGGTGCCCGCAGATCGTGGACGACCATGCGCGTCTGATCCTCGTGATTGCGTAGTCGGTCGTTCAGGGCCTTATTGGTGACGGCGAGGGTGAGGTGCTGGCGGGCGGCAAAGTCAAGCAGATCGGCGCTGAGGCGCAACGCTTCGGCGACAGCAGGCGGGCGCAGCCGCGCCGCCGCGCTGTTCACGCCAGCGGGGAGCGCGTTCGCCACCACGGCCAAGAGCGCACCCACCCCAGCAGGGTCAAGGCTCCAACGCGCATCATACAGCCCACTAGAATCGTCGATCTGGCGGCTATCGGTCGGGATGGCGACCAGACCGAAGCCTAGGTCAGCACCCAGGCCGATCAGCGCAAAGCCGGAACCGGGCGCGGTGGGCAGCGTCAAGCGCGGCACATGGGGCGGCAGTGCGCCCAGCGCCAGATCGAACCAGGCGCGTGCCTGCTCACCACCCTCGGCGACGATAAGCTGGCCGCCTGGGGCGGCGAAGGCCAGACGGCTCAGGCTCTGGGCCAACTGCCCAAGGGTCGCCAAAGTATAGTAACCGCCACTACCCACCTCGGGGCTGATGGCCTCAAGGCACCCTAGCAACACACGGATCGGGAATGGCATGGCGCTGCTCCTTGACTACTCGTAGCGTAGGGCCACCAGCGGGTCGAGGCGGGCGGCGCGTGCCGCCGGGTAGAGTCCAGCCACGATCCCGACGAGGGCGGCGAAACCGAGGGCGACCAGGGCCAGCCACCAGGGCGTCACAAAGAAGGTCGCGTTGATCGGCAGCCGCTCGCGGGCGATGTACCAGCCAATCACTTGGTTGAGCAGAATGCCCGTCAGCCAGCCGCCGATGATGCCCAGGGCACCGCCGAGCAGCCCGATCAGCCCCGCCTCGATCATGAACAGCCCCCGGATGTCGCCCCGTGAAGCGCCGATGGCCTTCAGGGTGCCAATCTCGCGGGTGCGCTCGTAGATTGCCATAATCATCGTGTTGACGATGCCAAGGCTGGCGACGAACAGGGCCAGACCACCCACCGAGGCGAGCATCACATTGATCACCGCGAAGACCCGGTTGGCCTGCTCAAGAATCAGCTCAAGCGACTGCACTTTGTAGCCCTCGGCGCGTAGGCTCCGCACCAGCCGCGTCGCCGCCGCCACGTCGGTCGCCTGGAGCACGGCCAGGTCGTAGCCCTGGGTGGCGAGGTAGCTGGGCGTGTTGTACCACCAGGATTTCATCGCCGCCATGTCTAGCGCCGACGCCTGCACTTCACTTTGGGCAAGGTCGCTGACCCCGGCGACCGTCACGGGGAAGCGCTGGTTTTCGCCACGAGGGCTACGCAGCACGACCGCCAGCTCGCGGCCCGCCACCTCCTCGGCGCGCACGCCCGACGGCAGCGCACCAGCGGCGATCACGATGCGGCCCGGCGTCTCGACCGGGGTGATGTCGCCCGCCAGGGCCGTCGGCGGCGACTGGAACGGGTTGGCGAAGACATTTAGCCCCGTAAGCTGTACGGGCGTCAAGCGGCCACCCGGTAACTCAAGCAGGGTCGTCACCCCACTGAGCGTAACTTGGGTCGCGACACCTTGCACATCTGGCAACTTTTCCCAGGCCGCGACCACCTCGGGCGAGATCGGATTTGAGCGCCGGGGGGTGCCAAACTGGGTGAAGAAGTCGTTGTCTTGCTGCTCGCCGGGGCGCACAAAGACATTTTCCAGGCCCAGGGCGGCGAACTGGGCCTGAACCTCATTCTGCACGCCGACGCCAAGCGAGACCATGGTCACAATCGTCAGGATGCCGACGATCACGCCCGTCGAGGTCAGCATCGTGCGAACCTTGCGCCGCCCTAGATTCTCAAGGGCGGTGTGCAATAGATCGGAAAACTGCATAAAGAACCTCTCACGCTTACACAAGGTTTCAGGTGCCAGGTTTTAGGTTTCAGGCGTAGCACATCAGAATGCCTTGCGTATGCTTAAACTGCAACCTATCCGCGAACTGATGGATCAAACTAACTTGACCGTCTGTGGCGGTTCCACGTAAAGCCGGGGAGATCTCACGCAAAGCCGCAAAGTGTCGCTACGTGCAGAGCTTTCGGCTGCGCTTGGCCTGACACCTGACACCTGAACCCCGACACCTTGCCTATGGGTTGGCGACCGTCACATCCAGATAATCGTAGCTGAAGTTGCCCGCAATATCGCGCACCAGAAAGCCCATCACGTAGTTGCCGTTGGCGGTCGGGCCGTAGTGCGCGGTCATGGGCGCGTCGCCAAAAGTCAGCGTCTGCCCCTTGACCGCAGCCGGCTTCAGGCTCGTCCCGGTGTCCGTGTAGCTGCGGAGATAGGCCGTGAAGGTGTCGCCCGCGACCGGCTCTAGCTCGTAGGGCTGGGGCTGCTGCGAACCGCTGCCCTTGGGAAAGGCCCAGATGCGCGTCAGGTGGCCCTGGTCGGCGCTGACGGTGAAGATCAGGCCCGCGTCAATTTGTTCGCCGGTGGCCTGCGAGGTGTAGACGCCCTCGACCCCGTAGAAGTTGGAGCCGTACTTGGTCGAGCCGAGTACGACCTCGATCTGCTGGTCGCCGTTGCTGAGGTACCAGTTCGTCGCATCCCAGGTGAGGCTCACCGGGTGCTGGCCGGACTCCCAGCTTGGCACGGTGCCACTACCGGGCCGCACGCCGGGCGGGTAGAAGAAGTCCACGTTAATCAGATCAACCGTATCGCGGGCCGCGTTGGGGATGCCAATAAACCAGAAGACATAGGCGATGTCTTGGCCCGCGATGCTGCCGCTCAGGGTCACGGGGCTATTCCCGCTCACGGTGTCAGCGCTGAGCGTCATGCCGCTGATCGTCGGCTTGGTGACCGCCGTCTGTCCAGCGGTCGGGAACGCCTTGAGGAAATCGGCCCAGCGCGTCTGGCGGGGCAGGGGCGAACCGCGCTCGTACGCGCTGATGTATTGCCCTTTGGTCTGGGGGAAATAGATCGAGATGCCGCTGGTGTCGCTGTGGTACGAGCCAGCGCCGTTGGCGAGGCGGGCCTGGGTGATGCTGCGGTCGAGGGCGGCGGCGGCGGTGGCGATCTGGCCCGTGGCGCCTTGCTCGGGCAAGAGCCGCACAAAGTGGCCGAGGTCGATGGCGTTGAACTCTTCGGCGTTGGTCGAGGGGTAGCTGCTGGCGAAGGAGCGCGCCTGGGCAATCGCCGAATAGCCCGCGCCCATGCCGTCGATCATCGCCCCAGCTAACTCGTCGAGGCGCTGCGTGACCTGGCCGATCTGGGTCAGATCAAAGGCCGAGAGGGTGACATCGTCAGAGCCGGTGCCCGCGTAGGATTTGATGTAGGTATCAACGACCACCGGCGCAGTGGCGTAGGCGTCCTGCTCAGGGTCTTTGACCAAACTGGCGAACCAGGTATCCCAGGCCCAGCCCTGGTTCGGCTCCATCTCGGCAGAAGCGACCACGACCTTGCCGTAGGGCGCAATGGCCTTGAACACATCAAGTTGCGCCATCAGACAGGCATCGAAGCCGATCAGGTCAAGCATGCCGTAGCCACTGCGCTGGCGTGCCGTCTCAAGGGCCGCGCTCAGTTCGGGCAGATGGAGCATGCCATCATTGGTGTCGTCGCTGGCGATACCCATCCACGAGGCACCGTGATCCCAGATGACCAGCGCGTAGTGTTCGGCGGGGTAGGCGCCCACGCCCCATTCAATAAAATCGGCGAGGGTGCCCTGGTCGCCCATATTCAGCTCGCCCATATCTTGCACCGCCGCCTCGGCGGTTGGCTCCATGCCACGCGCAACCAAAAAGCGCTTGGTGTCTTTCCAGTCACCAGCAGAGGTGTCGTCCCACGCCTCGGACGAACTGATGCGGTCAAGCTGGACGACAATCTTGAGCTGGTCAGAGGAGCCAACCCGCGCCATCTCGCGGAAATCGTTCAGCGCGTCGGCCTCAAGATTATTGTCGCCATCGAGGTAGACGAGGATCGTCCATTTCGCGGCGCCAGCGGGGAGCGGCGCACGTGTCGGCGCGGCACCAGCGGGGGCGAAGGTTGGCACGGGAGCGCCACCGCCGCCGCCGCCGCCAGCGGTAGGCGGCGCTACCGGGTCAAGGCCACGACCAATAAGGAAGAAGCCACCGGCCAAGGCGGCCACGACGACGCAGCCCAGCAGGGTCACGACGGACAGGATCATCGGTAGACGCGAACGGCGCGGCGGGGGCGGGGGCGGATTCCATTGGGCCTGCGGCGCCGACGGCAGCGGGGGCAACGGCTGGTGGAGTGCCCCCCCCGACACAGGGGGTTGGGGCATGGCCGCGCCGGTCAGAACGGTTTCACCGTAGACGGCGGGGATCTCGAAGCGGAACGCCTCATCACCGATCTCGAACAGATCGCCGGGGCTGAGGCGGTGAACGGTGGCAGGCAGCCCATTCACCCGTGTCCCATTCGAGCTGCCCAGATCATAGAGGACGTAGGCACCAGCTTCGAGACGCACCTCGACGTGACGGCGCGAGGCGAGGGGGCTGGCGATGACGACGGTATTCTCGGGCGTGCGTCCAAAGCTGAACGTAATGCCGGTGAGTGGAAAGCTTCGGCCCGCAAGGGGGCCACGGATGGCGACGATCTGCGGAGCCAAAGCGACCTCCTACGACCTACGAGCGCGCATGCCCAAGCTGATGACAGGGGTAGCGGAAGG
>CAIWXH010000173.1 GCA_903916565.1 uncultured Oscillochloris sp.
GAGGCCGTGCAGCCCGTGAACATTCACGGCACCATGCTCTACGACCTGACCTACACGCATGTAGGTGAGGGGCAGCAACGGCGCGCACGTTTGGGTGCCGAGAGCGTCTACCCCGAGCCGCGCCCTGGCGACCCGGTGCGGGTCAGCTATCTGATGAATGTGGCGACTCACTTTGAGCGGCGGTAGCGCGGGCGCTACTTCCCGTTGAGCTCGCGCTCTTGGGCCATGCCGCCTAGCCAAAAGCCATGGGTGATGCTGCCGCCAAGAATCGTCGGGGCGAGAGGGTTTGGCTCGATGATGGTGCGGAGGTGCGCGACCGCCTGCATGAGCGGGAGTATGTCATTACGGTGACCGTGCCCCCACACCTGCTCAAGCAGCAGCGTGGCCGAACAGGCGTAGCCGGGCCGATCAGCAAGCGTGGCGAGGATCGCGAACTCTTCAGCGTTGAGGGCGAGCGGCTTCCCGTCACAGGTAGCCTGACGAGTCTGCGGATCAATTGTGAGCGGCCCAAAGCTGAGGCCAAAGCCGTAGCTGCGCTCGTGCCGCCTAAGTTGCGCTCTAATCCGCGCCAGAAGCTCGTCGGTGCGAAAGGGGCGCTGGACATAGTCATCAGCGCCTAGGTCGAGCGTCTCGACCAGCAGTGTATGGTCGTGCGCTGGCCCCATCACAACCAACGAGCAGGGGCATGCAGCGCGCACCGTCACCAAGTGGGTCAACTCGGTCGCCGAGGGCAGATCGACGATCACCAGATCGAGCGCGCGGCTTAGGGTGTCAAGGAGCGACTGGAACCCGGTGGCTAGGCGAACGCGGTAGCCCTCGCCTGCGAGGATGGGTGCCAGATACTCCTCGGTGCGAGCGCCAAGCCCGCCAAGCAGAATGGTGAAAGCAAGGGGCATCAACAGTCTCCACAATGAGACGCTGGTACATGAACCTACGACGAAGCCGGGAGGAAACTTGTACTGATCATAACACGTTTCAAAATTACTACCGATGACAGTAATTTTATCAAGAATGCTTAGGGTGTGGGCGCAGGGAGTGCGGGCGGGCCGCACGGTTGCGGGGTAGTGCTTGTGACGACCACCTGCACGGTATCGAGCAGCCCGAGAAACTGGCGCAGCGCCGCTTCAGCCTGGGCGGTCGCCTTGATGAGAATGCCATCCTCGCAGGCTGAGGCCAGGATCTGCTGCTCAGCCTGTTGGCGCGCAAGGCGCTCAAGGTCTTTATTCTCGGAGGCCAAGAGGCCACGGTTGCGGCTGTAGACGCGGGTCTTTTGATTATCAAGCGCGACCTTGAAGATCTGGGCCGCCGGTAGCTGAAGGGTGACGGTTTGCCCATCAGGCGAGACGGTCACAGCGGTGGGCGGAAGGGCGCTCAGGTCAACCCCAGCGACGACGGTGCCGTGGGCGATCAGCAGCAGCGCTTCGTCACCAAGGCCAAAGGGAATGGTACTGCCCTGGCCCACATCAATCACCGTCTGGATGGTGTACTCGGCGGTCTCCAGGCGACTAAGCTGCTGAATGCGCCGCACGACCGCAGCGCCAGTGATCACCCGTGGCGTAGGCGTGAGCAGCATCGTCGCCAGATCGGGCACCCGGGGGACGCCAGCAAAGAGGCTCCCGAGGCTCTGGTTAAGCAGCAGAGCGCCGACAATCAGCGTGCCGATGATGCCGAGACTGAGGTAGCCGATCACCTGGCCGCAGCCGCCGCCCCCGCCGCGCTGCGGGCGCGGGTAGCCCTGGTAGCCAGCGCCCAGGCCGCGTGGGCGCCGATCCTCATCCTCGTCATTATATGGCTGGTAGAAGCCCGCATCGTCAGGCACATCCTCGCCACGGGCCTTACGGAGCCGCCGCTGCATCAGATTCTCGTGCGGCGGCGCATCATCAGGGGGGAGGTTACGCATAAATCAGACCTTGGCCCCTACGTGGATGGCGACGGCGCCGAGGCCGTGGAGTCGGTAGGTGACATGGTGCCAGCCAGCCTGCCCCATCAGTTCAGCCAGGCGCTCGGGCGAGGGAAAGGCCCGCGCCGACTGGGGCAGGTAGGTGTAGGCGCGCCGGTCGCCGCCGAGCAACTGGCCGATCCAGGGCACCACGCCCTCGAAATAGAGGCGATGGCCGACGCGAACGAGCAGATAGCGCGGGCGCGACACTTCCAGGCAAGCCACGACCGCGCCGGGGCGCGCGACGCGGTGCAGTTCGCGGAAGGCCAGGGCGATGTCGGTCACATTCCGCATCATAAAGCCTGTGGTGATCGCGTCGAACGAGTTGTCGGGGAAAGGCAGCCGCAGGGCGTCGCCGCCGACGAAGGCGGCCTGATGCGACCCCAGGACATCGAGCTTGTGCTGGCCCTCGACCATCATCGGCAGGGTGAAGTCTACACCAACGCTCATGCCGTCGCGACTCCAGGCGGCGAGCTGGGGCAGAAAATCGCCGGTGCCGGTGCCGACATCAAGCGAGCGACCGCCAACCGGGGGTGCCACCGCCGCGACCACTCGCCGCCGCCAGCCCTGATCCAGGCCAAAGGTCATCACCCGATTAACGCGGTCGTAGCCCGACGCAATGCGCGCAAACATGCGCTCGACGTAGACGGCCTTCTCTTCAGCGGGCGGAAGTATGCTCATTGTAGCTTTTACCAGTAGTCCAATCTTCCAGAAAGCCCTGTCGCGATGACCCTCACCCCCCAACCCCCTCTCCCTGAACGGGAGAGGGGGAGCCGAACCCGTCGTGCCGCGAAATCTCCCCTCTCCCCGTGAGGGAGAGGGGCAGGGGGTGAGGGGTATCTGGCGGCAAACTGTAAAGCATCCACGAACCTCGTCTTATGTAAAGAAGCCGCGCAACTCGCTCAGGCCACGGGCGGTGCCAAGGGCGAGCATCAGCTTGATCCGAGCCTTGGGGCCGCTCAGGTTATGGGCAAAGAGGACGCCCAGGCGCCGCAGGTCGTGGTAGGCGCCAACGTAGCCATACTCGTCGCCAAGGCCACCGGCACCGCAGCGCGAGGCGATCACCACCGCCGTACGCCGCTGGATGGCCTCAGTCAGATGGGGCAGCCACCAGGGCGGCACGCGCCCGCCGCCGAAGGACTCGATCACCAGCCCGGCCACACCGTCCTCGATGCTGTGGCGCAGCAGGCGCACATCAGCGCCCTGGGTGAGCCGAATCAGATCGACCAACTCCTCGATGCGCTGACAAGGGATGTGCTGCCGCCCGATGGGCTGACGGGCCAGCCAGACGCGCTCGCCCTCGACGCGCCCGAGGGGGCCGGTGCCGGGTGAGGCGAAGGCCGCACGAGACTGGGTGTGAATTTTCTGGGCCTCGGCGGCGGCGTGAAGCTCTTCGTCGAACACCACCACCACGCCTAGCTCGCCAACCAGGGGGGTCGAGGCCACGCGCACGGCGGCGGCGAGATTGGCGAGGCCATCGTAGCCAAGGCTGGTGGCGGCCCGCATCGCGCCCGTGATCACCACCGGCTTCGACGAGCGCAGCGTCAGGTCGAGCAGGTAGGCCGTCTCCTCAAGCGTATCGGTGCCGTGCGTGATCACCACCCCGTCAACCTCCGGGCGCTCAAGGGTCGCCGCGACGCGCCGCGACAGATCGAGTGTGGTGACCGGGGTAAAGTGGCTGCTCGGCAGATTGGCGAACTCCTCGAAGAGCAAGTCGGCCCCGCCACGCGGCAGCATGGCGCGCACATCCTCGCTCTTGAGCGCGGGCACGGCACCAGCGAGGTTCGGCCCGCGCCGGGTTGCGATGGTGCCACCCGTGGTGATGACGATGATCTGCGGCATCGGTTTCCCTTTGTAGACGCCTATACGCCCTTGCGCGCCACCCAGAAGATGCGCTGAGCGAGCGGCCCCGGCGGGCTGAGGGTGAAGCTGTCGTAGCAGGCTTCGACGTGCAGGCCAGCCGCTTCCAGCATGGCTGAGACCAACGCGGGCGGGTAGGCCCGCTCGATGTGGCGCTCGTCGAAGCGCTGGTAGCCGGTGGCGTCGTCGCCCACAAACCCGGTGAGCACCATGCTATTGGCCTCGGTCGCCGGGTCGAAGGCGCTGCGCTCAATCTGCACGTAGCCGTCCTGCTCGCGCACGGCACACTCGCCCCAGTCGTACTCAAGAAAGTGGCGCGTGTTCATATCGGCCACATAGAGGCCACGCGGCGCCAGGGCAGCGGCGACA
>CAIWXH010000174.1 GCA_903916565.1 uncultured Oscillochloris sp.
CCCCATCTCCCCATCTCCCCGTGCTACTCCTCCGTCGGCACCGGCGCGGCTGGGTGGCTCGCATCCTCCCAGCGCAGCGACTCGGTGACGCCAATCGTGTGCAAATGGGTGATGTCGTTATAGCTGTTGATACGCCAGAGGCCACGCCCGCGCCGTTGCACCCACTCCCAGTGGGTCAAGCTGGTATTGCGCGTGTGGAAATCGGTGGGGGGCAGCACTAGCCCCGACATACGAAAAAAGTGAACGAAGGCGCCATCGATGACGCCGCCGTGGCAGACGATCACAATGGACTTCCCGGCGTGCTCCTCGGTGATGCGGGTGAGGGCGCGGGCGATCCGGAGCATAAAGTCGCCCCAACTCTCGCCGCCGGGGGAGAGCGGGCGCAGCGGATGGGCGTCGAAGTCGGGGCGCCCATACTTCGCCCAGGCGGCCTCGGTGTTCATGCCGTCAGCCTCGCCGATCCGTATCTCGTGCACCTCATCGTCGAAGCGGATGGGCAGCCCCAGCGCGGGCTGGATGATCTCGGCGGTCTGACGAGCGCGGGGCAGCGTGCTGGCGATCAACACCTCGGCCTTCAACTCGCCCGTGGCTAGACGGTCGCGCAAACCCTCGGCCTGCGCGACCCCACGCGGCGTCAAGCCCTGGTCGCCCTGCATCCCCGCCAGAATTGGCTGCACATTCGCCCACGCCTCGCCGTGCCGAATGAGGTAGAGATTGGTCATTTGGTCAGCGCCTGCACTTTGATGCCCAGCCCGTAGAGCTTGATGAACGCCTCGGCATCGTGCTGGTCGTAGACCACATCGGGGCCAAAGGTCGCCAGATCCTCGTTGTAGAGCGAGTGGGGCGAGCGGCGCCCGACGACGATGAGGTTGCCCTTATAGAGCTTCAGGCGCACCTCGCCCGTCATATTGCGCTGCGTCTCGCGCACAAAGGCGTCGTAGGCGACGCGCACCGGCGTGAACCAGCGACCATTGTAAACCAGGTCGGCGTAGTCAAGCGCGATGCGATCCTTGGCGCGCAGGGTCTCTTTGTCAAGCACGATGCTTTCTAGCTCGCGGTGGGTGGTGTAGAGGATCGTGCCGCCGGGCGTCTCGTAGACGCCGTGGCTCTTCATGCCAACGAGGCGATTTTCGACCAGATCGATGCGCCCGATGGCGTGGCGCCCGCCAATCGTGTTGAGGCGATCCATCAGCGCGACGAGGCCCAGGCGCTCGCCGTTGACGGCGACGGGCACACCCTGCGCGAAGGCCACGGTCAGCTCCTCAGGCGCATCGGGCGCGGCCTGCGGGCTAACACTAAGCTGGTACATATCCTCTTCAGGCTCGTTCCAGGGATCCTCAAGCACGCCGCCCTCGTGGCTGATGTGCCAGAGGTTGCGGTCGCGGCTGTAGATCTTCTCGGCGGTGGCGGTGACGGGAACGTTGTACTTGGCGGCGTAGTCAAGCGCATCCTGACGGCTGCGGATGTCCCACTCGCGCCAGGGGGCGATAATCTTCAGGTGCGGATTCAGGGCGAAGAAGGTCAACTCGAAGCGCACCTGGTCGTTGCCCTTGCCGGTGGCCCCGTGGGCGACGGCGTCGGCCCCTTCGGCCTCGGCCACCTCGACCTGATGCTTGGCGATAATCGGGCGGGCGAACGAGGTGCCGAGCAGATACTTGCGCTCGTAGATCGCGCCAGCCTGAAGCGTCGGCAGAATATAGTCGCGGACGAACTCCTCGCGCATGTCATGCACAATCAGCTTGCTGGCACCGCTCTTCAGCGCCTTCTCTTCAAGGCCCTCAAGCTCCTCAGCCTGACCGACATCGGCGCAGAAGCAGATCACCTCGCAGCCGTAATTCTCGCGGAGCCAGGGCACGATCACGGACGTATCGAGGCCACCCGAGTAGGCCAGCACAACCTTCTTCGCGTCACCCTTCGCCATAAAAGGACTCCTCACATTGGTGGTTTAGCGTTCTGCGCTCGGACAACAAAGGGGCCAGCCTGCCCTCTGGCAAAGCTGGCCTGCTACCTTACGGCGGACAAGCGTGGCTAGCCGGGGCGCACAATGGACTGGGTACGGCAGCGTCGAACGCCGGTGCGGGCCTCGCCCGCAGCGGTCGGTCGCACTCGTCTCACCCTCACCATGTGCATCAAACTCGGCATCGCGGCGCGTCTCGCTTGAAGTATCTGCTACGCGGGGGAGTATAGCATAGCCGTTGATGAGCGTCAACGCGCCCTGTCAAGGCTAATGCAACGGCGCATGCCGGGGGACTGAAGTCCCCGGCTAGATCGTGCGAAGCCTGCCTTCGCAGGCTGCACAAGGCCGCGCAGGCGGCCTTCGTTCCACGTTGCCCGTGGCTTCAGCCCCCCGGCGGGCGACGTGGCACCCGCCCGTCGAACGGCGCCGCCCCGATTTGCACGAATTGGCAAGCTGTGCTATACTCCGCGACGTCGTGAGGTTGCGGCCCCATCGTCTAGCGGCCTAGGACGTCACCCTCTCAAGGTGAAGATCGCGGGTTCGAATCCCGCTGGGGTCACCAATGCTCGCGGGCCCGTGGTGTAGCGGTTAACATGTGGCCCTGTCAAGGCCAAGAGCGCGGGTTCGAATCCCGTCGGGCCCGCCACCAAGAGTTAAACAATCTGCAACGGGCGGCTAGGTGCATTGTCGCCCAGCCGCCTGTTGATTCATCGCCTGACGGCCCTGCTCACGCAGCGCCGTCAGACGGGCGGCAAATCAAAACACTATGCGGTTGGTAATGTGCGAGACCGTTTAGGTATGGTGCTTAGTGGCTGTGGACACTGTGTCCAACGCCAGCACCCAGACTATCGCCAGCGCTGGCATGGCTATTGCTGATGGCCTCGTGGCGCATCAGCTCCCCCTCCGTCACTCCCTCGCGCCTCGTCGTACGCTTTTTCCCGCGTTGATTGGCCTCGTGCCGTCACGCATCGTTCGTGTCCCCTCGCTGACTCTGTGGGAAGCAGTGTCGGCATGGGGTGACTCTCTGGCGCATTCGCAATGGAGGGTCGTGGGTCTCGTGGGGCGCTGAGTCTTTTTGAGGGTTACAGCGCAACACAAATAAACGGGGGCTTGAGCTAGGCATTTATGCCACGACTAGCTCAAGCCCCCGTTTGCGATTTGGATCGTACCCCAGAAGATCGCCGACGTTCACGGAGCGACCAAGCATGCGCGAGTAAAACTCGCAGAACGCGATCAACTCTCGATTGCTCACTTCGTCGAAATTCCCCAACTCAAGAGCGGTCAGACGCTTGCAATGAACACTCACGAGCATCAAGGAGCCACCCGATGGCAAAGCCCCCGCGCATCCAGCTCAACCCGCACGCGACCGCCGAGCAGCGGTCGGCGTACCTGCGGAGCATGGGGAAGCGGGAGCGGGTACGGCTGCTGAAGCACTACTACGGCACGGGCAGCACGGCGGGGCAACAGGCCGAGGAGTCCGCCGGGCGGGTGGCGACGAAGCAGCGCGTCGGGCGAGCGGTGTAAGTAGGTAGTAGCACCTCGCCGAAGAAAGGCACCCATGACCATCACGCCCCCGCTCACGCAGCCCTGGTTCTGGGCCGCTTGTGGCCCCACGGATGAGGCGCGGGCCTCGACGCGGTACCACGACCTCTGTCGTAGATGTGGGAAGGATTGCCCTTGGGAAAGGCGGCATGGGCGATCTACTCGGTTTGCTCAGGGATGACAGAGAACAGCGGTGCACGGAGCGACATCGGGTAGCTCCAAGCGTTGCACAAACGCGGCCCACTGCCACGCTACCGCGTTGATGATACGACATTCCGGCGTGCGGTGCTGGCTTCTCACCCCGCAGCGGCCTTCCTGGCGAGGGTTCGCCAGCGGTATCTTCGAAACTGTTTTTTACACCTGCTCAAGGGCCAAACTGTGCACAAACCCGCCCGCCCGGTGGCGGAAGCCACGGGCGACGCGGGACGAAGGCCGCCTACGCGGCCTCGCGGAGCCTGCGAAGGCAGGCTTCGTCACCCAAGCGCCGGGGACTGCAGTCCCCCGGCGGGCGCAGGAACGCCGCGTGACCACCTTGTCGATACCTTATAGCAATCCTACAGGGGTTGTTGCGCGCCTGCCGGGGGACTGAAGTCCCCGGCTACGGGTACGAAGGCCGCCTGCGCGGCCTGAACAAGCCTGCGAAGGCAGGCTTCGCAAATCAAGAGCCGGGGGCTTCAGCCCCCCGG
>CAIWXH010000175.1 GCA_903916565.1 uncultured Oscillochloris sp.
GATATTGCCCGTCGTAAGCCCAACGCCCTCCGTGGGTCGGTATGTGCCGCCCCGATTGACGGTGTCGCTGGTGTGGTAGGCCACCCCCTCACCGCCGAGGTCGTAGTTCTCGGCCTGGATGTAGGTGCGGGCGGCGACGGTGGTTGGCTGATATGGCTGGCTGGTGAGCGGCACAGTGCCTGTTGCGCTCCCGTCGCTGCGCCAAAGCTGGCACCCAGCGGCATACCCGCAGGTACTAAATACCAAGCGTCCGGCAATGCTGATACCCTCATCGGAGAATGGGTAGTCTATCGTCCCGGCGAACGTCGTGACCAGCACCGTCCCGGTGGCGGTGCCGTCGCTCGTCCAGAGGTTTGTTCCCGCGCTATCATGGGTGTCGAAGAAGATGGTTTTGCCCACGGTACTCAGCAGGGCCGTTACCGTCGTCCCGGTTGCGAACTGCTTGAGGATCACGGTGCCCGTAACACTGCCGTCGCTCGTCCCGATCTGATTGGGGTTTGCCGTCTAAATAAACGCACCGTCGAAGGCCGTCGAGGTGAACGCGGAATCACCAATGCGATCCATGAGCTTGATGGTACCAGCGGAAGTGCCATCACTGACCCAGAGATCTACCCAAACGATGAAAAACAGCTTCTGCCCGACCGCAGTCAGATGCTGAACCATTGAGCTTTCAAAAAAACCGGGCGGTAAGACCTTAACCGCCACGGTGCCGGCGGTCGTTCCGTCGCTCTTCCAAAGCGTGTCGCTACTACTGCCTTGGTCGCTCGTGGTGAAGAACAGCGTGCCGCTAACATTGGTCAGATTTGTGGGCCAATACCCAAATGGGCCGGGGGTGGGGATGTTGATGGTCTTCAGTAGTTGCGTACCCACCGGGGTGCCATCGCTCACCCAGAGTTGCCGACCGTGGCTACCGTCATCGGCGACAAAAAAGGCGCGCCCGCCCGACACCACAATCGTTGGAGTTGATGTGATCGCGGACGCCACCCCAATCAGAATATCCTTGACGAGGAGCGTGCCAGCGGCGGTACCGTCGCTCACCCATAGCTCCTGGCCGTGGCTACCGTCATCCGCAGAGAAGAGCAGTTTCCCGTTGAAACTCGTCAGTTGGGAGGGCGACGAACTCCCCGCGCCGGGTTGAATGTCCTTGACCAGCACTGTGCCAGCGGTGGTGCCATCGCTCTTCCACAATTCCTCACCGTGGGTGTCATCCTGTGCCGCAAAGAAAATCGTCCCGTTCACATCCATAAAGCCACTCATGATCGAAAACCCCGGCTGGTAGGGCTGGGGGGCAACGATCTTCACCGGCACCGCCGGGCCACCCGTCGCCTGCGCCGGGGTCGCTGCGCCCAGCAGGGCCACCACCAGCAAACCCATCAGGCCAAGCCGTCCGCGCCATGTAGGTGTACTCATTTCATCCTCCCGTTAGGGACGCGGAAATTTTTAAGTATCCCATCGTCATGTCACGCGGAGCGAAGCGAAGCGTCCCGGCGGGCAATACGGAATCCGGGACGCTTCGCTGCGCTCAGCGTGACAGATCACCCGCAATGGAACAATTAAAAAGATCCGCTTCCGTTATGTTCCGTGTGCGCTCCACTGGTGCTATTAATGCTCCCGCGTCAACCCCTAGCGCCCAAGGGCCGTCATTTGCGCGTCCCGCAGCGACACAAGCAGCACCTCGCCATCAGGGGCGACTCGCAGTTCGGCGTAGCGCGCCGCTGTGAAGGTAGAGTCCATGCCTTCCTGGAAGAAGAAGCTTTCGGGGCCGACCACCATCTGCCCACGGCCCGTGTGGTACGCCACCCGCACCTCGTCATGTCCCAGCGGGGTGTCCGCAGTCAAGATCCGGGCCGAACGGGCCACCCCGTCCCCATCAACAGTCACTGCCAGCGCACCTCGCACCGGAGTCGCAATCCCATCTGGTTTCGCCACCATCTGCACTATCTCATAGTTCAGGGCCATATAGTCGCCCTGGATGAGCGAACGTGGATCCCTCACGCCCAACGCGAAGAACACCGGGCGGCTCGTTGCCACCACCTGCTCCTTCGCCACGACCTGCCACCCCACCCACGCCAGCGCCGCGAGCAGCGCCACGCCGATCAGCAGCTTGCGCATCACGCCCTCCTCCCTTTGTCGCCCGCCGCGAGCCACCCGAGGGCCGCCCACGCTACGAGCAACGCCACTCCGCTGGTCATCAGCGATAACGACTTCTTCAGGAGGGTCAGATCGAGGTTGTAGTAGAA
>CAIWXH010000176.1 GCA_903916565.1 uncultured Oscillochloris sp.
GATGGTGCTGCGGTCAATCAGCAATTCGCGCTGAATCTCGGCGATGCGCTCGTCGAGGACGCTCGGGTCGAGGGCGGGCAGCGCATCGTCGGTGAGCGGCGGCAAGCCAGCCTGACCGGCTCGCGCCTCCGTGAGGTAGCCAAGGAAGGTGTTCAGGGCACGGGCGCAGTCGTTCTCCGCTGCTAGCGGGCGCAGGGCGTCGGGCAGTGCCTGCCAGCGCCCATCGTCGCGCTGGCGCACCAGGCCAGCTTCGGCGTACCAGGGCAGGAGGACGTCGGCGTAGGGCCATGCGGCGGCAGGATGCGGATCGCCGTCGAAGGGCGCACGCAGCGCGGGCAGTTCGTGGCTGCCGTCGCCCAAGGGGACGAGCAGGGTCAGCGCGGCGTAGCGTAGCACCTGGCGCTCGATGGCGCTGTGGAGGTGTGCCCAGCGACGGTAGGTGCCGTCAGGTGTAAGCGGCTCAAGCAGCCGCAGCCGCAGCAAGTCGCCAACCAGCGCTTCGGGATCGGGCGGGGCGGCCAGGTTCGCAATGGGCGGGCTGATGCGCCCGAACTGCTCGACGATCTGGGCGGGCGTATAGCTCGGCGCATCGAGGTGCGCGACCAGGCGCACGTAGGGCGTCAGCGCGGTGCCGAGGCTGCGCGGCAGCGGCCCGGCGGGCGGCAGCGGGCTGACCTTCCCGTCGCGAATGGTGTAGAGGCTGTGCCGTGGGCCATAGCGCTGATCAACGGCGGTACGAATCTGCTTCAGGTCGCGGTCCACATCGCCCGTGGGCGTGGTGACCAGTGTGCTGAAGTGATCGACGTACCTGCGCTTATGCGCGCGGGAGACGATGGCCTCGAAGGTGTCGGGGTGAACGAGGTGCAGCAGCGCTTCGCGCTGGGCATAGGCGCGGCTGATCGGCAGCGCGAAGAGCATGGCCTTAAACGCCCACGGGTCGGCGAGCAGTCGTTCACACTCGGCACTCGGCAGACCTTTCCATGCGCGGGCGAAGTCGATGAGGAACCAGAGCTGGAAGGGGCGGTAAGTTAGGAAGGCGGTGCCCACCCTGGCCAGCCCGGCGTCGAGGGCCGCGTCGCGCTCGCTCGGGATCGCCACGACTCGCGGCGACCAACTGAGCACCCGGCGGATAAGGGTGCGCTTGGCCCCACCGTTGATCGTGCCAATGGCGATGAGCAGGTGGACGTAGATGACCTCACCCGCCAACTGGATGATCGCCGGGTCGGCACCCGCGAGCTGCCGCTGGAACTTCTGTACAAAGCTGCCGCCACGCTCCTGCGGGTCGCTGTTGAAGCGACGGTGCAGCTCGTCGAGGTTCGCCCGCGTCCAAATGGCGACCCCTGGGGTGAACAGCGAGCGATCCTGGCGCAGGGCAAGCTCGACAAATGCCTGCGCGGCGTCGTAGAAGGGCTGGGAGGCGGGCAGGAGAACGCGGGACATGCAGTACTCCAGACGTATTCGTATGCGTATGCACCACAGAGACACCGAGGCACAGAGTTTTGTAGGTTGTCCGACCTCTGTGCCTTTGTGTCTTTGTGGTTAGCTTTCCTCCGGCACGCTGGCAAGGCTGCCGAGGTAGGGGATCGCGCCATAGCGCCCGGCGATGTAGTCTTTCGCAAAGGATGCGTCGTTGCGGATGATGCGCGTATCCACGCGGTACTCGACCAGCGAGTAGAGATCCGAGACGCCGCGCCGGGATTTTTCCACGAACCAGATCTGGTCGCGCCGCAGGAGCCGGGCATCCAGTAGGTTGGTGTCGTGCGTCGTGAAGATGAGCTGTGCGTTGTGCGGGTTGCTCGCACGTGAGTGAAACAGCCGCACGATGGCGCGGGTCAGCAGCGGGTGGAGTCGGGCGTCGATCTCGTCAATCGCCAGGATGCCGCCGACCCGGAGCGCGTGCAGCAGCGGCTGCGCCAGGACGAAGAGGCGCTGGGTTCCTTGCGACTCGTTGTCGTCCAGGTCGAGCGGCTCAAGATCAACAGGATTGCCCTCGCCATCGTAGCGCTGGTAGAAGGTCCTGATGCGCGGTGTCGCCCCACGGGTTCGGCGTGCGAGCAGGGTGGGCTCAAGGTCATCCGTCGGCAGATCCAACTGCTCGCCACGTTCCCGGTCAGGGGCAAGATCGGCGATGCCGAGGTCGAGCTGCGTGAGGAAGGCGCTAATCGCCTGGCGATCCTCATGACGGCTGAACTGCTGCCGCGCCGAGCGCAGCGCGGCCGGATCATCAATCCCCCGGTTGATCACCAATGCGCTGAACCAGGTGAGCAGGCGCAGGGCCAGTTCGCTGTTAAACTGGGCCGCGACCGAGAGAAAGAGGGCGTCGGCGCGGGTGCGCGGCGCAAGC
>CAIWXH010000177.1 GCA_903916565.1 uncultured Oscillochloris sp.
CGGTAGTGCGAATGATCCTTCGTGAACTTCGTGAGCTTCGTGGTAACGAAACGAGAAACCTGCAATGCCCAACCCCACCACCCGCCTGCGCGCCAACCTCCGCGCCGCTGGCCTCACCATCAGCGCACACGACCTCGACGGTATCGCCGCCAAAGGCTTCCTCAGCCGCCTCGCCGACTTCGAGCGCCTCGTCGCCACCGTCGCTCACGAGCAGATGCCCGACTATTTGGACTTCGGCAGCCTGCCGGTGCCGCTGGCGGCGACAGATGAGGCATCGCACCCCCTCAGCGGCCCATCCGGCTCGATCAGTGCAATCGCCGCCCGCCTCAGAGCTGGTGAAACGTCGCCGGTGGCCCTGGTCGAGCAGGCGCTGGCTCGCCTTGACGCCCTAGACGCATGGCTCAACGCCTTCCAGATTGTGATCGCCGAACAAGCCCTGGCCGACGCCCGTCGCGCCGAGGCCGAATTGGCCGCTGGACACGACCGGGGGCCGCTCCACGGGGTGCCCGTCGCCGCCAAAGATCTGTTTGATGTCGCCGGACTGCCCACCGCCGCTGGCTCGCAGATCCGCGCCGGGGTGATCGCCAGTGAGGATGCGACGGTGGTGGCCCGTCTGCGCGCCGCTGGCGCCGTGGTGATCGGCAAAACGCGCATGTCCGAATTCGCCTACTCACCCGGCTCGAACAACGCACATTACGGCCCCACGGCCAACCCGTTTGACCAAACCCGCGACACCGGCGGCTCAAGCAGTGGCTCGGCGGCGGCAGTCGCCGCAGGCATCGTCTACGCCGCGCTTGGCACCGACACCGGCTGCTCAATCCGCATCCCCGCCGCCTTCTGCGGCATCGTCGGACTCAAGCCAACCTGGGGGCGGGTCAGCCTCGCAGGCGCCGTCACGCTCTCGTGGTCGCTCGATCACGCTGGGCCGCTGGCCCGCAGCGTCGCCGACGCCGCCATCATGCTGAATGTGCTGGCTGGCCCCGACCAGCGCGACGGGCGCACCCTGCGGCCCTCGCCGCCCTTCGCCGTGGGTGAACTTCGCGCAGGCGTGGCGGGGCTGCGCGTCGGCCTGCTGCGCGACGACGGCAGCGGGCGCGCCCTGGCTGGCCCCGCGCAGCTTGACGCCGTGCAGCGTGCAGCCGCAGCCCTCACCGCCGCCGGCGCCGAGGTCATCGCAATTGACGTGCCGCAACTCGACGGGCTGCGCGTCGTCGGCAGCGCCATCCTCTCCATCGAGGCAGCAGCGCTGCATCTGCCCTGGCTCCGCACACGCCAAGCCGAGTACGGCGAGTTTATGCGCCAGCGCGTGCTGGCCGCCTTCGCCTACGAGGCCGATGCCTTCGTGCGCGCCCAGCAGGCGCGTGCCGTGCTGCGACGGGCAGCAAACGCGCTCTTCGCGCAGGTAGACGTGCTGCTGACGCCGATGCACAGCGGGCCGGTGCCAGCGCTGGGCGTGCCCGCCACCAACGCCATCGCCATCCCCTTTAACTGTCTGGGCTGGCCCGCGCTCAGCCAGCCTGCCGGGCTTGGCAGCGACGGCCTACCGCTGGCCGTGCAGCTCGTAGCCGCCCCCTGGCAGGAAGCCACGCTGCTGCGGGCGGCATATATCGTCGAGCAGGCGCTTGGGCTACCTGAGCCTGGGCTTTAGACAAGGTTTCAGGTATCGGGTTTCAGGTTTCAGGCCAAGCGCATCAGAACGCGCTGCGTGAGGCCAAACTGTAAAGCATCCACGCACCTGACACCTAACACCTGACACCTGACACCTGACACCTGACACCTGACAGCTCACGCCAGATCTTTCAGCAACGCCCTGAGCACCTGCCGAGTCGCGGTGAAGTCAGCGACAATCGCGGCGTAGGCGGCGGCTGGGGGCGTCAACTCGGCGTTGCAGGTCGCCTCAAGGGCGTTGCAGCGTGCCGCCAGACTGCTCGCCCCAATGCTCAGACTGCTGCCCATCAGCCGATGAGCCAACGCGGTCGCCCTGACGTAATCGCTACGAGCCAGCGCCTCGCCCAGCCCCTCCACCACCGGCGGATTCTCGATCAGGTAGGTCTCGACAATGCCACGCAGCAGCGCAGGCCCATCAGGCCCGAGCAGCGTGAGGAACTTACGCAGCACGCTGGTGTCCATCTGAGCCTCGGCATGGCTGAATTGCTCGCGTTCGATCATCGGTTGCTCCTAGCGGTTCTTAACTAGATTTTTACCATGTGACAGCCTGTGCATAAATGGCCCTTTGGTCCTATTTTGGGCATGCCGTTTATAATGGCCCTTTCTTGCCTCGGCAGGAGCCGTCTATGTTCTGGCCCCTCTACTTCGCCCAGAGCCTGAGCTTGGGCAGCGCCGCGTCGGGCGTCGGCCTGTGTCTGCTGTGGACGCCGCAGGATCGGGTGGTGCCCGCGCTTGACCCCGCCAGCTACGCGGTGGCGGGCAACCTCTACTCACGCGACGGGGTCAGCTTCCTGCTACGCAACCTGCTCGCCCGCCCCACCATCACCGACTTGGTGCTTTGCGGCAAGGATATGACCGGCAGCGGCGCGGCCCTGGTCGCCCTGCTGCGCGAAGGGATTGACGCGCACGGACGCATCATCGGCGACGGCACGCGCCTGCACCCCGAGCTGCCGCCCGCCGCCATCGAACTGCTGCGGCGCAGCGTGACCCTGCACGACCACCGCGACACCGTGCGTCCCGAGCAGATCGCGCCTTTGCTGAACGGGCTGCGCCGCCCCGCCGTCGCCTGGGCCGACGCGCCGCTGATTTTTCCTTACAGCGAACCTTCCGCCGACGCCTTACCCGCTGCCGAGGCCGGGCTGCTGCTGCGTGCGCCCACCATTCGCGCCGCCTACCTCCGGCTGCTCTGGCACGTCATGCGCTTCGGCCAGCGCACCGGCACCCAGCACAGCTCCGACCAGCGCGAGTTGCTCGATGTGCTGACCATCGTGAGCGACGAGCCTGCGGACCCCGCGCACTTTTCGCACGCCGCGTGGATGCCCCTCGACCGCGCCAGCCTGGGCGAGCGTCTGCCCGACGGCAGCTACACCGGCTACCTGGGGCAGTTTCTTCAGGCCGCGCCGGGTGCCGGGGTGAGCTATACCTACGGCTCACGGCTGCGCGCCTTCCCGCCTACAGGCGCAGGGCCGAACGACGGCACGCTTGACCAGATCGCCGCCATGGTGGCCGACCTGCGGGCCAGCGAAGCCAGCCGCCGTGCGGTCGCCGTTCTCTGGAACCCCGCCTACGACGCGGGCAGCGCCAGCCCGCCCTGTCTGAATCTCGTGCAGGCCCGTCTGCGCGACGGATGCCTGCACCTGACGGCCTACTTCCGCTCGCACGACATCTACCGCGCCTGGGCCGACAACGCCTACGGGCTGCGCGCCCTCCAGGGCGAAATCGCCGCCGCGCTCGCCGCCGAGGTGGGCGAGCTGGCGCTGCTCTCGCACTCGGCCCACATCTACGCCCACGACTGGGCACACGCTGAAGAGTTGGTGGCTCACCACTATCGGGCCGCCGACCCGCACCAAGTCCGCGATGCACGTGGCGCGTTTGTGATCGCCATCGAGCCGCCCGAGATCGTGGTGCGCCACTACAATCTGGCGGGCGAACACTTGCAGACCCTCAGCGGCAGCACCGCCCGCGAACTGGGCCTCGCCCTGGTGCCATACGTCGGCGAGCTGCAACACGGCCTCTACCTGGGCCGCGAGCTGCAAAAGGCTGAGTTTGCGCTCACGCTCGGGCGGCCCGAGGCGTATCGGCAGGATCGCCCGCTGGCACTTGACTAACACGCTTTCGTCTGGTACACTTGTTCGTATCACTACAGTCTAAAGGGAGACCCTGATGCCCGTCAAGTCAGACCGCTGGATTCGCAAGATGGCCCTTGAGCACGGCATGATCGAGCCATTCGTAGACGGGCAGATCCGCGAGGGCGTCATCTCGTATGGGCTAACCTCGTATGGCTACGACATGCGCGTCACCAACCACTTCAAGGTCTTCACCAATGTCTATAACGTGCTGGTCGATCCCAAAAACTTCAACCCGCGCTCATTTGTTGATATTGAAGCCGACTACATTGACATTCCACCCAACTCGTTCGCGCTGGCCCAATCAATGGAGCATTTTCGGATTCCGCGTACGGTCTCGGCCATCACCATCGGCAAAAGCACCTATGCGCGCTGCTTTAGTGGCGACACCAGAGTTGCGCTTGTCGATGGGACCGCGCCTACGCTCGAAGAAATGGCCCGCCGTGCCGATGATGGCGAGCTTTTTTGGGGCTATAGTCTAGGCGAATATGGGCGCATCATTGTGACCCTCTTGGAAGCCCCGCGCTACATTGGGCGTGATAGCCTGATCGAGCTTATGCTTGATAGCGGTGAACCCATTCGCTGTACCCCCGACCATCTCTTTCTGCTGCGTGATGGACAGCTGCGTGCTGCGGGTGAACTACGCCCCGGCGATGCCCTGATGCCGCTCTACCGTGAGCTTATGCGTGGCTACGAGGCAGTGTACCAACCCCTCACTGGACACCTCGACCCAACCCACCGTCTCGCTGACGAGTGGAATATCCGCCACGAACTGTATGCTGACATGCCGGGTACGCATCGTCACCACAAAGACTTTAACCGGCAAAATAATAACCCCTGGAACTTGGAGCGGATGCCAGCAAGCGAGCATATTAGGCTGCACAATGCGGAAAACTATGGTGAAGGGTTCGACCCAGAGGCACATGGGCAAGCGATTAAGTCAGCCTACCAGCGTCTGCGGCTCGATCCTGACTGGTACCAACGCTTTGTTGAGCAACAGCGCCAGAAAGGGCTGCACTTTTGGTCAGACGATCAATTTGCTGAAACGCGGGCGCTGCGGAATGAAAAGATCCGCGAGTCATGGGATGCTGAGCGTCGGGAGCGCACCGCCGAGCGGATGCGCCTGTACTATCAACAGGCCGAACACCGTAGCCGTCGCGCCCAGCAATCCAAAGAACTCTGGGCTAGTGCCACGCCTGAGCGGCGTCAGCAGCAAGCGGAGATTGCGCGGCAGATACGGATTCGCGAGGAGATAACCGCAGAGCTTGTCCGTCAGGCGCTTGATCAGACCGGGTCGGTTCGTGGTGCCGCTCGCTTGCTCAATTGTGATCGCGTCGTCTTTCGCCGCTTCCCCGAGGTCGTCCATGCGTTTAAGGGCACCCGGATGCGAAATCACAAGGTCGCGTCAATTCGCACGCTCCCCGGCGATCACGATGTTTACTGCCTCACTGTTCCCGAAGCCGGTAACTTTGCCCTAGAGGCCGGGGTCTTCACTCGGAACTGCGGCATCATCATTAACGTCACACCGCTCGAACCTGAATGGGCCGGCTACGTCACCATCGAAATCAGCAACACGACGCCCCTCCCGGCGCGCATCTACGCCAACGAGGGCATCGGCCAAGTCCTCTTCCTCGAAGGCGACGAGCCGTGCGAAACCTCGTACGCCGACAAGAAGGGCAAGTATCAAGACCAAGTGGGGATCGTGCTGCCCCGTATCGACCGGGAACACCCTTGATGGCGCAGCGTGTCATCACGCAAGCTACACTCTTCGCGGTTGATCCGCCGACGCTGCGTCACGAGGACTGGCACGACCAGATGCTCGCTGCCCTTGGCGTGGAGGCAGGCCCAGCGTGGCCCGACCGTTTCGGCCAAGCGCTCCGCATGTGGCTGACTGCACGCGGCCATCACCCCATTCGGACGCTCAGCTTGTTCAGTGGCGGCGGCGGCATTGACATCGCGTTCCACGATGTAGGGTTTGAGGTGCTGGAGATGGTGGAAATCGAACCGGAGTTTGCCGCCACCCTTAGCGCCAACGCGCAGCAGGGCAACATGCTTGAAGGAGCGCTGGCGCGGTGCATCGACATTCGCGCATATCAGCCGCCGAACGACCTCGCGGTTGATTTCATCATTGGCGGGCCACCCTGCCAGACCTTTTCGGCAGCCGGTCGCCGCGCTGCGGGGGTGAAGGGCACAAGCGATCCACGCGGCACGCTGTTTGAAGAGTACGTGCGCCTACTCCGCACGCTCCAACCCGTCGGTTTTCTCTTCGAGAACGTCTATGGAATTACCGGGGCCGAGGGCGGCGATCCTTGGCAGGAAATTCAGGCGGCGTTTCGTGCCGCAGGCTATCTCATTCACGTTCGCGTGCTGGACGCCGCTGACTACGGTGTGCCGCAGCACCGCGAGCGCCTGTTCATTGTCGGGCTGCGTACCGATGTCGCGGTGCGCCAACGCTACCGCTTTCCATACCCAACCCACGGGCCTGACGCGATCTCGCCACGGCCCTTCTACACCGCAAGCGAAGCGGTACAGGGTGCCGATCCGACCGATGACACCACGCTGCTTATGCGTGGCCGCTGGGGCCACCTTATCCCTGGCATCCCACCGGGTCTGAACTACTCCTTTTACACCAAAGAGTTGGGACACCCGACGCCCGTGTTTGCGTGGCGGTCGAAGTTTTCGGACTTCATGTATAAGGCCGACCCTGCGGTGCCGGTGCGTACGGTGAAGGCGCAAGGCGGAGCCTACACCGGCCCGTTCTCGTGGGAAAACCGCCATTTCAGCACCGCTGAGGTGAAACGCCTCCAGACCTTCCCCGACGCTTACGCGCTGGTGGGCAAACGGCAGGCGCGCATTCACCAGCTCGGCAACTCGGTGCCACCGCAGATCGCTCGCATCTTGGCGCTGAGTATTCTGCATCAGGTCTTCGGGGTTGCGCTGCCGTTTCCGATGCACTACCTAGCGGAGCATCAGCAACTCGGCTTTCGCACGCGCAAACGCGCCTTGACCGCCCAGTATGCGGCGAAAGCTCAGGCGGCCATTGCTGCCCTCAAGGCTACGCCGCCGCCGCAGCAAGCGCCCAACGCCCTACCCGGCGACGAGGTGCGGTATCTCACCGAGACGTTTGCGCTCGCCAACGACGGAGCGCGCGGCGGGTTTCCTGTGCGCCTGTCGTATACAGGTGAACACGCTAGCCTAGCAATTCATGCTGAACCATTCGCACGCGACGAGCAACGGGACGCTGCCTTCACCTATACCATTCAGATCGATTCGGTACGTAAAGCTGACTGGAATATCCCGCTCACGGCGATCACGCTTCACGGCAGCGGTCGTGCGGAGGCGCTCTTCACCAGTCTTTGGAAAGCGCTGGAAGCGCTGATCAACACACAATATGGCATCGCCGACCTTGTGCAGCTTTCAGGCTACTACCAGTACGATGCAAAGCTTCGCGCTTGCATGGAGCTAACCGGCGACGAGCCGATCCCCGCGCAGTGGCGTGCGCTCGGCAAGATTGTCAGCGGTATCGGGGTGGCAACCCAAATCCCCGCACGTGCATTTGCCGAACTGTGGAATGTGCAGGAACCCGCTGTGCTGCCGATCCTGCATGTGCTACGAAAGATGGGCTACGAGGTTCGCAGCAACCACACGAACCCGCAGATCACCGCTGGTGACTACTTGATCCCCTATGCGTTCCCGACTCTTACGCCGAGAAGCGTGCAGCTTAGAAAGGGGTTTTAAGGGAGAACTAGCGCTGCAGCAGCGCCAGCGCCTGCTCGACCACGGCGCGCACTTTGGGGTAGGTGAGGGTTCTGAGGGCGGTGGCGGGGGCGATCCATGCGGCGACGACGATGCCCTCGCCGGTGGCCGGAATGGGCTTGGTCTGGGCGGCCCGCGCCAGGAAATAGGCCACCACCTTGCTGCGCCAGACGCCTTGCCGACAGATGGGGTAGCGCACGCGGGACAACAGGTACTCAAGCTCACAGGCCACGCCAGTCTCTTCGGCGATCTCGCGCACGGCGGCGACTTCGTCGGTCTCGCCGCGCTCAAGGCGGCCCTTGGGTAAGGTCCACGCCCGGTGGCGGTCGCGGATCAGCAGCAGCTTGAGGTCGCCCTCGGGGCCGTAGCTGTAGACGACCCCCCCGGCGGCAAGCACAACGCCAGCGAATCTCCGCCCGGCCCGATTATCCTTGCTCACGGGTGCTCTGCGCCTTCCCATCCAGCCGTGGCTTCGCGCTTACTGCAGCCCGAACAGCCGACTGATGCTTGTCTCGATGCTCGTGTACCACGTTGCGAAGCCGCTGCCACTCGCCACTTGGGTCATCGCCGCCAAGCGGCCAGTCGCCAGCAGCACGCCCATCGCAATCATCAGCACCCCGCCCAGCACGCTAACCGAGTGAAAGTAGATCTCGCGCCCGAAGATCGTCACCGGGTAGCCCTTGCCGCTGATGAAGCGCCAGAAGCGCGAGCCACGCCCCAGGTGGCTGAAGAAGGTCGCGATGAAGATTAGCGGCAGGCCCAGGCCCACCGCGTAGATGAAGGCCAGCACCGCCCCCTGAAGCACCGCCACATTGCCCGAGGCCGCCAGCATGGTCATGAAGGTGCCGAACAACGGCCCGGCGCAGGCCGTCCATCCCAGGGCGAAGGTTGCGCCGTAGAGGTACGAGCCGAGGACGGTGGTGGCGGGCCGCTCGTTGATCTGCACGCCCGCGAAGCCCATGTTGAAGATGCCCAGCACGCCAAAGATGATGATGACGATGCCGCCGACCACCATCAAGGTGTCCCTGAAACCGAAGAGCAGCCCGCTCAGGGCGCTGATCGCCCCGCCTAGCAGAGTCAAGGTCGTCGCCAGACCCAAAAAGAAGGCTAGGCTCATCAGAAAGATACTGCTGCGCTTGGCCTGGAAGGTCACCGCAAAATAGGCCGGCAGGATCGGCAGCGTACACGGCGAGAGAAAGCTCAGCAGGCCGGTCAGAAAGACCGGCAGGGCCAGCACCAGCACGCTCGATCCGCCCGTCAGGTAGTTCACCTCACCGCCGTTATTTAGGCTTAGGATGGCGACGACCACAGCCAGCACGCCAATGACGGCCAGGGCGATCTTGGTGCGCCGCGACAGGGCCGACTTCGGCGCGACCTCAGCGGATGGTGTGGACATGCACTTCCCTCTCTGCGGCGCATAAGCCAAGGTTTCAGGTGTCGGGTTTCAGGTTTCAGGCCGAACGCATTAGACGGTCAAGCATCGTTCAAACCAGTTTGACAGTCTGCGGCATGCCACGCCAAGCCGGAAGAATCTCACGCAAAGCCGCAAAGCCGCAAAGGCGCAAGATGTCGCTCTGGCGAGATGTTCCGAAGTGTCACGCTGAAATGGCCGATTCTGAGCCAAGCCTAACGCAGCAATGAGTATGGTCGCTGGTCACTAACTACTCAGGCGTCTGCCGCCACGTCGCGCTGCCAGCAACTCGTCGTCTGAGGCGGGTTGTTCGCCTGCAAACTGGAGCGTGTCGCTTGGGATGTCGTAGCGGTAGCGGCGCTGCATCCAGATGCCCCGGTCGGCCTGGCAGATCAGGTTGACGTTCCAAATCGGCCCAATGGGGTCGTACTGCTCATTAATGATCCAGACCAGGGCAGTGCGCGCAAAAATCGTGTTGAGGCGGACAGCGCAGGCGGCCTTGATGGTCTGCTGGTCGGTCAGGGTGGTCGGCTCGCTACTCATGGCGACGGATCCCTCAGCTTGGTAGGCGCGACAGCATGGGCGGCGCCCAAACCGTTTTCATTATAACACCCGCCTGCATGGCGAATCCTTAGGGGATGCGAAGTCTGGTGCCGCAGCAGAACTTTGGGGAAGCTATATAATGGGCCGTGGCACCCGGCTGTGCGTATATGCACAAAGCCTGCGGGCCTAACTAGGGGGCGCGCACCCCCTCTGATGGGAGTATCGTGTGAAAGAGTTTTTTCGGCGCACCAGGAAGGGCTTCGGCTCGACGCAGATTCCGCAGGAGCAGAGCCAGGTTCCTGATGACCTGTGGGTGAAATGTACGGCCTGCCGCGAGCTCATCTACAAGAAAGAGCTGAACGATAATCTGAAGGTCTGCCCGAAGTGCGCGCACCACATGCGGATGAGCGCCCACGAGTGGATCGGCCTGCTCGACGCTGGCTCGTTCAGCGAGACGGACTCGCACCTGCTGCCCACCGATCCGCTGGGCTTCGTCACCCCCGACGAAGCCTACGCCGACAAACTCAAAAAGTCGCAGCAGCGCACCGGCATGACCGACGCGGTCATCTCGGGTGTCGCCAGCCTCAACGGCCACTGGCTAGTCGTCGGCGTGGGCGACTTCGCGTTTATGGGCTCATCAATGGGCAGCGTCTACGGCGAAAAGATGGCCCGCGCCGCCGAGCGCGCCGCCGACCTGGGCCTCCCCCTGCTGACGGTCAACACGTCGGGTGGTGCCCGCCAGCAAGAGGGCGTGATCGCCCTGATGCAGATGGCAAAGGTGACGATGGCGCTCACGCGGCTTGCCGAGGCGGGCCAGCCGCATATTGCCATTCTGGTTGATCCCTGCTACGGCGGCGTCACCGCCTCGTACCCCTCGGTCGCCGACATTATTATCGCCGAGCCGGGTGCCAATATCGGCTTCGCCGGCAAGCGCCTGATTGAGCAGATTATGCGCCAGAAGCTGCCCGCTGGCTTCCAGACCTCCGAGTTTATGCTTGAGCACGGCATGATCGATCTGGTCATCGCCCGTAGCGAGCTGGGCGATACCATCGCCCGCTTCCTCAAGCTCTTCAGCGCCGCCCACGCACGCCCCGTCGTATCCACTGAGATGTCTGTCAATGGGAGGGCCTATGGAGCAGCTTGACACCCCGCACGTCACCGTCGAGATGACGGCGTGGAACCGGGTGCAGTTGGCCCGCCACGCACAGCGCCCCCACACCCTCGACTATATCGCTGCCCTTTGCGAAGATTTTGTCGAGCTGCACGGCGACCGACGCTTCGGCGACGATGCCGCCATTGTCGGCGGCATGGCCTCTTTCGGTGGGCGCACCGTGATGGTACTCGGCCACCAGAAGGGCCGCGACACCCGCGAGAATATGAAGCGCAACTTCGGCATGCCCCACCCCGAGGGCTACCGCAAGGCCCAGCGCCTGATGCGCCACGCCGAAAAGTTCGGCCTGCCCGTGCTCTGCTTCGTTGATACGCCCGCCGCTGACCCCAACAAGGAGTCGGAGGAGCGCGGCCAGGGTAACGCCATCGCCGAGAGCATCTATGTCATGACCGCCCTCCGCACGCCCATTATCGTCACTGTGATCGGCGAGGGTGGCAGCGGCGGTGCCCTTGCGCTCAGCGTCGGCGACCGCCTGCTGATGCAGGAAAACGCGATCTACTCGGTCGCCTCGCCCGAAGCGACGGCCTTGATCCTCTGGCGCGATGCCGCCCGCGCCCCCGACGCCGCCCAGGCGCTCAAGCTCACCGCCCAGGATCTCGCCGCGCTGGCGATCATTGATGAGATCATCCCCGAACCTTATGGCGGTGCCCACACGGATAGTCAGGCCGCGATCAATCTTGTCGGCGAACGTGTGCGTGTCCACCTCGACGAGGTTTGCGCGTTCGATCAGATCACGCTGATGCAGCGTCGCTACGCCAAGTACCGCGTCATCGGGCACTACGAAGAGCAGCAGAGCTTCCTCATTCGCCCGTAATGCCAAGGTGTCGGGTGTGATATTTTTTAGATAAGCCGATCCCGCGTCGGCCATTGCCCCTCACCCCCTGCCCCTCTCCCTCACGGGGAGAGGGGGGATTTCCGCAGCAGGACGCTTCCGGCTCCCCCTCTCCCGTTCAGGGAGAGGGGGCTGGGGGGTGAGGGCTGGCGTGGCAGCAGTCCTTATTTGAAAAGTATTGCCGCCGCTAGGCGTACCCCTCTTTGCTCAGATCGATCCGCACGACGGGCCGCATGGCGGGTGCCTCGGCGCGGCGGGCCAAGGGTGTCCCGTCGCCGAGCAGCTCGTAGCTTACGGCACCAGCCCGGTGCAGCCGCCCGCTGCGGGGGCAGACCGCCACCCCTGGCTCAAGGTCGGCGCGTGGCAGCAGCGCACCGGCAGGCTCACAGCAGCGGCAGCGCAGCGTCAGATTTACCGTGTCCATTGGTTCGTTCCTTCTACAACAAAGACCCCATTTACACCCAGCAGCGCCGAGTTGGCGCGTAGAGCCGCGTCAATCGCCGCAGCGTCAGTCAGAATGATCTGCGCTTCGTCTGGCGGGCGGGGCAGATAGACGCCGCCTGCGCGAATATAGACCTGGTCGGGCTGGGCCAGACAGACCACCGTCTCGCCGCAGCGCATCAGCGGCTGGCGGGCCTCGCAGCAGCGACAGAGGCCGAAGGGCAGTTCGGTCGCCCGCGCCAGCCCGCCCGTCGCCATGGCTGCGTACAGCTCGCCGGTGTGGGGGCAGGCCAGGGTGCCATCGGCGGGCGTCAGGACTCGCGGCGGCGTACAGCACTGGCAGCGCAGTCCGGCTTGGTGCGCGTCCCCATCCGCTTGCGCGATGGTGCTTGCTGGATACGGAGCGGAAGCAATGCGGCCTTCGTGGGCTTCGTGGGCTTCGTGGTGAAACACCTGTGGCGCATTTCCACCGACGGAGCCTAGCGCCTGGGCCGCCTCCGGCTGCATCAGATTCGCCACCAGCACCGGCACGCATAGCTCGCCCAGCACCCCGCCGCGCACACAGGCGACGGCCAGCCACGGGTCGCCCGTAGTCGGCACCGGCCAGCGCGTGGCTGAGGCGGGCAGACGCGCAAGCTCGGCCAGTGACTCGGGCGTGGCGCCGCCCAGCACGACGTAGCCGTCGCAACTGGCGAGGGGTCGCCGCCAGACCAGGGTTGGGGTGGCCTCGGTTTCCCAAAGCCGCACCCCAACGGGCACTGGGATGGCGGGCGGCATGCCAGTGCGGTCGAAATAGCCCATCGGTTCCTCGTCAAGCTAGAGCGATCTGACGCCATGGCGGTTGCAACGTCGCTCGCGGGGGGACTAAAGTCCCCGGCTCGGTAGGTGCGAAGCCTGCCTTCGCAGGCTGGTTGAGGCCGCGCAGGCGGTCAATCTGCAATCTCAAATCTCAAATCTCAAATTTGCCCTACGACCGCAGGCCGCAGAACCCCAGCGCCTCTTCCGGGGTACGCAGCACCGTCCCGCCAAGCATCTGCGTAATCTCCAGGGCGATGTTGTGATGCTCGCGTTGCACGCTGTAGCTCAGCGTGTCCGTGAGCGCCACGTGCTGGAAGCGGATCGTCGCCTCGCGGTTTGTCGGGTCGCGATAGTCGGGAATACCGTGGTGCATCAGCTCCCAGACCCCGCAAAACAGCTCTTTGATGATGCTCCAGCCGCCAATATTCAGAATCTGCACCGTCTCGGGCGCTACCCCGTAGACCTCCTCGGCCTCTTGGCAGATGCTGGTCAGAACCGGGATGAAGCCGGTGCCGAACATATTGTCGTTGAGCCCGGGCGTCCGCACGACGTGGGTGCGCCCATTCCGCAGCTCGCGCCACTCGGCGGTGCGCCCAGTGCCCTTGTAGCCCTCAAGGCCGCGCTCGTCCACCTCGCCGGGGACACAGTGGCGCCCAAACAGCGCGAAGTGCTGGCGGGTCAGCTCGCTGCCATCGTCGTGGTGTTCGTCATCCACATAGATCACGTGGACATGCTCGCTGCCCGCCACGCTGCTACCGCCCTCGCCACCGTGGGCCAGCCAGAGGAACTCTTCCAGCACATTCGGCAGGCGCTGAGGCCCGCCACCAAGCAGCCGCACCGCGTTGGCGTAACCGCAGTGCAAGTGGCACGGCTTCAGGCGCGGGTCTGGCCCCGGCAAGGGGCTGATGAAGCTGCGCTGGACGCACTGGGCGATGATCACGGTGATGGTGGGTGGGGTCACGGTGGCCTCCTGTGGTGTAAAAATGACACTATCGGGCGGCGAAAGAAAGGGGAGCGCTGCTCCCTTGATTCAGTGTCTAGCCGACACTATTTATGAGGCCCGAGAGAGAGGGCCAGCGCCCTCTCTCTGGTGTCAACTATACACTATCTGGCGAGCCATGTCAAGAGGCTGCCGCGCGCCGCCAGGGCTGATGCAACGTCGCCTGCCGGGGGGCTGAAGCCCCCGGCTAGTAGATCTTGCGAAGCCTGCGAAGGCAGGCTTCACGAGGCCGTGCAGGCGGCCTTCGCACCCCGTAGCCCGTGGCTTCAGCCACCGGGCGTGGGGCCGCAGCGCGACGTTGCAACCGCCATGCGCGCGCCGCCCTTACGCCTCGTTGGGCACCAAGGTGATCTCGATCCAGGCCCGCTGCATCCCGCTCAAGGTGCCGAAAAAGTCGAAGGCCGCCTTCATCAGCCCGTACTTGCGGTCAAGCGCCTCTTTCGCCATCTGCATCTCGTCGGGGCCAAGCAGGCGGGCGTGGGCCTCGACCGTGGGGCCAAGCGGTGTGCCCCGCCCATCAGAGGGGCCGATCAGCACCTTGCCATTGTTGCGGATCCGCTTAATCTTCCCCGAGTCCTGGCCGGTCATCACATAGAGCTTGCTGTCTCGCTCGGCGAACCAGATCGGCGTCTTGACCGCCTCACCGCTTTTGCGATACGTGAAGAGGTTGGCGTACTGCTGCTTATGGAGCAGGCTCAAGCCGCTTGTCGGTGTCGTCTGGGTCATGGTTCTATTACTCCTGCCTCGTTCAGCTACTTACATACCAGCATTCTATTGTAACATGCCTAAGCCAAGGTTCGTGGCTGCTTTACCGTTTGGGTGGTTCGTAGTAGCGGCTTCAGCCGCGTATAGGCCGCCGCAAGGGGCTAAAGCCCAAACTACGAACGGTCAACCTGAAACCCGACACCTGCAACCGTGTCTAAAGCGCATCCCGCAGGCTTGCGTAGACCTGCGCCCATTCGGCGAGGGTCACGGTTTCGGCGCGGCGCCGGGGGTCGATCCCCGCCGCCGCAAGCGCCGCCAAGGCTTGCTCGCGGGGCACGCCATGGCCCAGGGCGGCCAGCCCCCCCGGCAGGGCGTTGCCAAGCTGCTTGCGGGCGTGCAGCGAGCCAGCCTTGATCACGCGGAACAGCCGGTCTACGCTGTCCACCTCGACGGCCAGACGTGCGCGGCGCCGCAGCACCAACACCGCCGAGTCAACCGCCGGGGCGGGGAAAAAGCTCGCTGCTGGCACCTTCGCCACCAGCGTCGGCTCGGCGTAGATCTGCACCGAATGGGCCAGCACGCTCAGGTCGCCCGGCGCGGCGATGATGCGCTGTGCGACCTCAAGCTGTACCAGCACGACCGTCAGCTCGGGCGGCGCCGCCGCCTCAAGAAAGTGGCGCAGCACCGCCGAGGTGATCGCATAAGGCAGATTGGCGACCAGTTTGTAGCGCTGAGCATTTGCGGCTGCCTGTGCGGCAGCCGTCGGCGGTTGGTCGGCGGCGGTCGGTCGGCCTGCGTCAGTAACGGTGGTCAGCAACGCCTCGGGCCGCACGCGCAGCACATCGGCCTCGACGATGCTCAGGCGTGCGTCGGGAAGCTCCTCGCGCAGACGCGCCGCCAGGCGTCGATCAAGCTCGACGGCCACGACGTGCCCCGCCTGGCGCGTCAACTCCCAGGTCAGGACGCCAAGGCCCGGCCCCACCTCAACCACCAAATCGGCGGGACTCAGCGCGGCGGCGGTGACGATGGTGGCGAGCGCCTCGCCGTCAACCAGAAAGTTCTGGCCCATCCCCCGTGTCGGGTGCAGATCGAGCGCGCGCAAGGCTGCCCGGACACGCTGCGGGTCAAGGTAGGGATTGAGCATCATGACTCGATGGGCACGGTAATCGTCACCTTCGTGCCCTTGCCAAGGATCGACTCCATCTCGGCGCTGCCGCCCACCAGGCGGGCGCGTTCGTCAATATTCAGCAGGCCGAACGAGCCGCGCCGCTCGTAGGTGCTCAGCACGCTCTTCATATCGAAGCCCACCCCATCATCCTGCACCACCGCGATCAGGGTCTTGCCGTCGCGGTTCAGGCGCACCCAGATGTTCTTCGCCTTCGCGTGCTTCAGGCCGTTGTTGATCGCCTCTTGGATAATATTGAACAGCGTACCCTCGCTCTTGGTCTCCAGGTGAACATCGCCGGCCCCTTCAAGATCAAGCACAATCGCGGTGCCGGCGTTATTGCCCTTAAAGCGCTCCAGGTACTCAGCCAGGGTCACCTTGAGACCCTGCGTCTCGAGCACCAGCGGGCGCAGCTCGAAGAGCATCGTTCGCACCTCGTAGGTGGTGCGTTTGGCGAGGATGCTCATCTTATCCAGCTCCTCGATCACCCGTGACGGGTCGCGCTCAAGCAGCCGTTTGATAAACTCGACGTTCATCGTGAGAGCGGCGAGCGCCTGGGCGGGGCCATCGTGGAGGTCACGGGCCAACTGGTGGCGCACGATCTCTTCTTTCGAGATCAGCTTGTTGCGCTCTTCCTTGAGGTCGAAGATCAGTTGGGCGTTGTGGATGGCGATAATCGCATAGTTGGACAGGGCGGTCAGATTCTCGACCTGCTCGGGGGTGAAGCTTGCGGGCGAGTCGCTGGCCAGCACCATGACGCCGTACGTGCGGAGGTTGGCCCGCAGCGGAATGATGCACGCGCTCCGGCAGGCCCGCAGACTCTCAAAGCACTGCAGATCGGCCCCGTTGGCGAGGTTGTTGACGATGGTGGCATCAACGTTCCGCAGCGCCGTCCCCAGCGCGGGCCCGACTTTCACTTTGAGCGCCTGCTCAGCAATGCTGAGGGACTGGCTGGCGACCACGATCAACTCATCGGACTCGCCTGACGAGAGCAGCACCATCCCGACCGTGAAGGGCGTCAGCTTGCGGCTTTCACGCAACGTCACCTCAAGCACCAGCCGCGAGTCAACCGTGGTCGAGAGCGTGAAAGCCACCTCGTAGAGCGAGCGCATCTGGTCGCGGTAGGCGCGGGCATCCGCCAGCGCTTCATCCACCTCCTGGCGGGCCTGCTCCACCGAGGCGCGATTGCTCGCGCTCCAGCGCTCGGCCAGCCCGCTAGTGATCCACGGCACCAGGCTGAGGGTCACGCCGCGCAGGCCGAGGGCCACATAGTCGAGCAGCGCCAGATCCGCGTCGGGGGCGAGGAAGCGGCGCCAGCCCATAAAGGCGGCGATGTAGAAGACAGCCGCCAGCAGACCCGAGAGCAAGCTGATCGCTGGCGGCTGTCTAATCGCCGCATTGATCAGCGGGAGCAGATAGAGTGGGAAGAAG
>CAIWXH010000178.1 GCA_903916565.1 uncultured Oscillochloris sp.
ACCCCCCAGCCCCCTCTCCCTGAGCGGGAGAGGGGGAGTCGAACGCTTCCTGATGCCGAATCTCCCCTCTCCCCTTGAGGGAGAGGGGCCGGGGGTGAGGGGTAAAAGGCGACGTTGCAACCGCCATGCCCTGCTCCAGCGCCATGGCCCGTTTGACACGGTTTCGCGCCTCTGCTATAATCGCCACGGTTCAGGGCGGGCACCCCGCTCTCTTTTCTTGTTTTCGAGAAACATGTTTTTGGCCGCAGCACCGGCGCACCCGCACGACGCGGCCCGCCGCCCCGCAGAGCGCTGCCCAAGGAGTATGAGACGTGTACGCGATTATCCGTGACCGTGGTATGCAGTACCGCGTAGAGCAGGGCCAGGTGCTCACGATTGACTTGATCGAAGCAGCCGAGGCTGGCAGCCAGATCGAACTGGGCGAGGTGCTGCTCATCGGCGACGGCGAGACCGTCAGGGTCGGCGCACCCCTGGTCAGCGGGGCCACGGTGCGGGCCGAGGTGATTGGCGAGCGCAAGGGCGAAAAGCTGGTCATCTTCCGCTACCGCAACAAGAAGCGCTACCGCCGCCGCACCGGCCACCGCCAGCGCTATACGCAGATCAAAATCAGCGAGATTATCGCCTAGGAGTAGAGACCATGGCTCACAAAAAGGGTATGGGCAGTTCGCGCAATGGTCGCGACAGCAAGCCCAAGATGCGTGGCGTGAAAGCCTACGGCGGCGAGCACGTCGTCCCAGGGAATATTATCGTCCGCCAGTGCGGCACGAAGATCAAGCCCGGTAAGAATGTCGGCCTTGGGCGCGATTTTACGATCTACGCCATGATTGAGGGCAACGTCAAGTTCCAGCCCTACTCACGCGACCAGAAGATGGTCAGCGTCATTCCGCTGGAGCAACCCGCCGCCGAGGCCGCCCCGGCTGCCGACTAACCGCGACCAGACACTACCCGGATGGCCCATTAGGGGCACACGCCTCTGGCCGTCCGTATCGAGGAGCACTAAGGTGAAACAGGGCATCCACCCTAACTACAACAGCGACGGGATCGTCTGCACCACATGCGGCACCCGCTGGATGATCGGCTCGACCCGCACGGGTCTGCGCGTTGAAATCTGCGCCAATTGCCACCCCTTCTATACGGGCGAGCAGCGCATTGTTGATACCGCCGGTCAGGTTGACCGCTTCATGAAGCGCCTCAGCGCCTCGCAGAATCGCCAGGCGGCGATTGAGAAGCAGCGCGGCACAAAGAGCGCACCCGAGCCAAAGAAAAGCCTGTTGAAAGAACTCTACGGCGACGACGCCTAGACATACGTCCGACAGCGCAGCAAAGGGAAGGGCCAAAGCCCTTCCCTTATTGATTCCCCGCACAGGCGCGGTGCCCGCCATACAGCGCCGCAAGGCGCGCCCCATGCGCCGCCACTTCGGCCCGCCGCAGCCGACGAAGGTCGGCTGCGTTACCAAGAGCCGGGGGCTTCAGTCCCCCCGGCGGGCGATTTTGCATCAGCCGTGGCCCATTCAACCCGCTCGATCTTGAAGGTGCGAATGGCGCCCCGTCGAGAGGTAGGCGCTGCGGTCGATGCCGAAGCGGCCCTCATGCTCCCGAAGCGGCACGCCCATCGCTTCAAGCGCGAAGAGGTCGCGGTACACGGTGCGGCGAACGACTCCGCAGTCCTTCACTAGATCGCTGACGCGCAGGCCGTCGGGGGCATTATAGAGCCGATGCTCGCTGCGGCGCAGGCGGGCGGCCTTGCGCCTGATCCGGTCGGCATCAGACACGGGTGCGCCCCAAATGGCTAAATGACGAAAGAGAGGCCGATGATGCCGACGAACAGCAGCACACCGATAATCGCGATCATGCTCAGGTCGCGCCGAACATCCTCGTAGTCGCGGGTGTAGTCGGGCGGCGCGAAATGGCGCGATGACTGGACACCCGTGCGGCGCTGCTGTGCGCTACGGGCGGGCTGACGACGACGCTGGCTGCGCGTGGTGGTGGGCATGCTGTCCTCTATGAGCGGCCACCGAGGGCGGCCAAGGCGCTAATCACGCGGCGCATTATAACACCCCCGCCGCACACCCATCGCGCTACTCCAGGCAGAGCAAGACCCCATTCTGCGCCGGGTCGCGCACCAGCACGCCATCGGGGCGCTCCTCCACCGACAGGCCGGCGGCGCGCACGCGGCCCACGACGGCCTCAAGGGCACGTCGCGTAGGCAGCCGCACCGCGTAATGGCGCAAGCCCACGGCGTCGGCTGGCGGCGGCGGCGCGCCCACGCCAGCCCAGACGTTCAGCCCCAGGTGATGATGGTAGCCCCCGGCGGAGAGGAACAGGGCGCTGTTGGCAAAGCGCTGCATCACCTCGAAGCCCAACACGCCTACGTAAAAAGCCTCGGCG
>CAIWXH010000179.1 GCA_903916565.1 uncultured Oscillochloris sp.
AAGGGCGGCTTCGGCGCATCGGGGCGCGGCGCAAAGAGGCCGCAACGCTCCCACCAGGCGTAGAGGCGCTGCTCGACCTGCTGATGCTCGTAGGCTTTGTCCAGTTCAGCCGGGCGCTGCGGCGCGGCGGCCTGGGGGTCGGTGGTCATAAAAAAAGTCCTTGCAACATGCGCTCAAGCTGGGGGGCATTATAGCATCTTGGCCCGCCGCGCCCGCCCCTGGTATTGTTTGCGTAGCCAGAGGGGGCTGAAGCCCCTCAAGGGTAGGTTTTTTGGCCGATGGCATCAGGACGCCGGGGCCGCATCCGGCCCTCACCCCCTAGCCCCCTCTCCCTCAAGGGGAGAGGGGGAACCGCACATGGCGTCCTGATGCCTACTCCCCCCTCTCCCGTTCAGGGAGAGGAGGGCAGGGGGGGTGAGGGCAACCGGCGTTTCAGCAAAAAACCTACCCTTGAAAGGGGGCTGAGGCCCATAGGCTCTCTGGCTGCAAAGCCTGCGAAGGCAGGCTTCGTCAACGAAGAGCCGGGGACTTCAGTCCCCCGGCGGGCGGCGCGAACGGACAGAGCCGCTAATTCGTGATTCGTGCCTCCTAATTCTTTCCTAGAGCCGCTAATTCGTGATTCGTGCCTCCTAATTCCTTCCTAGAGCCGCTAATTCGTGATTCGTGCCTGCTCATTCCTTCCTAGAGCCGCTAGAGCAATCCTAGCTCACGTGTGTAGCCGGGGGGCTGAAGCCCTCGGCTCTCTGGCTGCGAAGCCTGCCTTCGCAGGCTGATGAGCCTGTGAAGCCCCGCCCCTGGTATAATGGCGTGCGGCTGTGGCGGTTGCACTGTCGTCTTTTGCCCCTCACCCCCTGCCCCTCTCCCTCACGGGGAGAGGGGGGATTCCGTAGCAGGATGCTGCCGACTCCCCCTCTCCCGCTCAGGGAGAGGGGGCTGGGGGGTGAGGGCTGGCGCGGTGATGAACAGTGCAACCTCTATAATGGCCCCCGGCGACACCCCCTAACGAAACGAACAGAGCTTATGCGCCTTCTGCTTGTGCGCCACGGCGAGACGCCGTGGAACGTGACCTTGCAGTACCAGGGCCAGGGGAATGTGCCCCTGAACGAGCGCGGGTTTGAGCAGGCGCGCCGATGCGCCGAGCGGCTGACCCGTTACGCTGCGACGACGATCTATAGCAGCGATATTGTGCGCGCTTGGCAGACTGCCGAGACCATCGGCGGGGTGCTGGGCCTGAAGCCGGTGCCGCTGCCCGAACTGCGCGAGATTGATGTGGGCCAGTGGGAGGGCCACACCCCCGAGGAGCTGTACCGGCGCTTCCCTGAGCACATGGCCGAGTACCGGCGCGACCCAGCCCGCACCGTGCGCCTGGGTGGCGAAAGCTACGCGCAGCTTCAGACCCGCGCTTTGGTCGCGCTGAAGCATATTCAGGCAACCCACCAGCCGGGCGAGGTGATTGTCGCCGTCTCGCACGGTGGCACCATCCGCACCTTGGTCTGTCATGTGATCGGCCTCGACCTGAGCAGCTTCGGGCGCATGTGGCTCGACAATGGCTCGCTCACCGAGCTGCGCCTGGGCCGCAATGGCTGGCGCCTGATGCGCCTGAACGATAACGCCCACGTCGAGGAGATGATTGCTGAAGGTGGCGAATGATGCAGATCGAGCGCGATCCGCTTTCAGCGAACATCAGAGCCTTGGGTGCGGCCTTGGGGCGTGTCCTCACCGATCAGAGCGGGGCGGCAGCCTTTGCCCTCGAAGAGCAGGTGCGCCTGATCGCCAAGGATCTGCGCGCCGACGGCGACGACGGGCGCACCGCCGCGCTGGCCGCGCAACTCCAGACGCTGATTGCGGGCCTTTCGGTGGGTGAGCTGCACGACCTGATCAAGTCGTTCACGCTTTACTTTGGGCTGATCAATCTGGCCGAGAGCGTCGAGCGCCTGCGCGTGCTGCGCGAGCGCGATCTGCGAACCGCTCCCGCGCCGCAGGCCGAGGGCATTGGCGCCGCTGTGGCCGAGTTGCGGGCCTACGCGGTGCCCGCCGAGGCCATCCAGCGCTGGCTGGACGGGGCCATGATTATGCCCGTGCTGACGGCGCACCCCACCGAGTCGCGGCGGCGCACGACGCTGATTAAGCAGCGCCGCATCTTCGATGGGCTGCTCGACCTAAGCCTGGGCGAGAAGTTGCTGCCGCCCCACGAGCGCGGCGCGGTGCTGGCCCGCATCGAGCGTGAAATCGTCGGCCTCTGGCAGAGCGACGATGTTCGCATCCATAAGCCTTCGGTGCTTGATGAAGTCGAGAATGGGCTGTTCTACTTCGAGAGTACGCTCTACGATCTGCTGCCGCAGATTCAGCGCGAGGCGCACCAGGCGCTGGCCGAGCAGTATCCCGACTATTGCTGGAAGGTGCCGCCGCTGCTGCGCTTCGGCAGTTGGATGGGCGGCGACCGTGACGGCAATCCTTTTGTGACGGCGGCGGTGACCGTTGACACCGTGCGGCGCATGCGCGCCGCGATGTTGCGGCACCTGCTCATGGCGACGGACACGCTCTTCACCGATCTCAGCCAGTCGCTCACCCAGGTGACGGTGAACCCGGCGCTGCATGCGCGGCTCGCCGACTACGAGGCGCTTTTCCCCGAGACGGCGAGCGCGATCAGCCCGCACCACGGGCGTGAGCCGTACCGGCGCTTGTGCGAGCTCATCCGGGCGCGCCTTGAGGCGACCCTGGCCTACACGCTGACGCACGAGCCACTGTGGGGCGCTGATCCGGCCCCGACGCTGCCGCCGACGGTCTATTATCGCAGCGCCGAACTGCTGGACGATCTACAGTTGATTGACCTGAGTCTGCGGGCCAACGGTGGTGCGCTCGTCGCCGACGGCCTGTTGCGCGACGTGATCGCGAAGGTGGCGATCTTCCACCTGCACACGGCCACCCTCGACATTCGCCAGCACAGCGGGCGCCACCTCGCCGCGCTTGCCGAGATCTTCCGCCTAGCCGGAGTCTGTCCGCACTACGAGAGTCTCGCCGAGGATCAGAAGATCACCCTGCTGGCCCGCGAAATCGCCAGCCCGCGCCCGCTCACCCTGGCCCGGCTGTCGTCCTACAGCGCCGAGACCACCGAGACGGTGCAGACCTTCCGCACCGTGGCTGCGCTGCTCGAACAAATGGACGCTGAGGTCATCGAGACGTACGTGATCAGCACCACCAGCAGCGTCAGCGACATCCTCGCGGTGCTGCTGCTCTGCCGCGAAGTCGGGCTGTACCGTCCCGGCGTCTACAGCCGCCTCAACGTGGTGCCGCTGTTTGAAACCGGGGAAGACCTGGTGAATGCGCCGCGCCTGCTCAACGAACTGCTGGCCTTCCCGGTCTACAGCGACCACCTGCGCCTGCGCGGGCAGACCCAAGAGGTGATGCTGGGCTACTCGGACAGCAACAAGGAAGGCGGCTTCATCGCCGCCAACTGGGCGCTCTACCGCGCCCAGGTCGAGCTGACCTCCGTGGCCGACCGGCGCGGGGTGCGGCTGCGGCTCTTCCACGGGCGCGGCGGCGCGATTGGGCGCGGCGGCGGGCCAGCGGGGCAGGCCATTCTGGCGCAGCCAGCGGGCACGCTGCGCGGGCAGATCAAGATGACCGACCAGGGCGAGATGATCTCGGATCGCTACCTCGACCCGCGCACCGCCGCACGGCACTTGGAGCAGGTGATCAACGCGGTGCTGCGGGCGGGCTTCCCTGGGGCGGCGCCGCAGCCGAAGGCGGAATGGATGACGGCGCTGGAGCAGATCGCAGCGGCGGGGCGAGACGCCTACCGGGCGCTGGTCTACGACGAGCCGCGCTTCCTGGCCTATTTCCGTGAGGCCACGCCGATTGCCGAGATCAGCCGCCTACGGATCGGCTCGCGTCCGGCCTCGCGCCGCAAGAGCACCCGCATCGAAGATCTGCGGGCCATCCCGTGGGTGTTCAGTTGGATGCAGAATCGGCACACCTTGCCGGGGTGGTACGGGCTTGGCAGCGCCCTGGCCGCGTTTGCGGGCGAAGATCGCGCACGCTTGGCGCTGCTGCGCGAAATGTACCGTGACTGGCCCTTTTTCAGCACGGTGCTTGATAATGCCCAGTTGATTATCGCCAAGGCCGATATGGGCATCGCCCGCCGCTACGCCGACCTAATGGGCGACCAAGCGCTCGCCGAGGCGGTGTTCGCGACCGTGTGCGCCGAGTACACGCGCACGGTGCAGTTGATCCGCCAGGTGACGGAGATCGCCGAGCTTCTGGACGCCCAGCCGGTGCTTCAGAAGGCCATCCGCCAGCGCAACCCCTACATTGACCCCCTGAGCTACATCCAGATCGAGTTGCTCCGTCGGCTGCGAACAGGCGCAGCGGGGACGGCGCAGGAAGCGCTGGAGACCACAGTGCTGATGTCCATCAACGGCATCGCGGCGGGGCTGAAGAACACCGGGTAGCACACGAAAGCGTCCGGGAAGCGTTGCGCTTCTCGGACGCCTTTCGGTTCCGTTTCTCGGACACTTAGACAAGGTTCGTGGATGCGTTACAGTTTCGGCACACGCGGGGCTTTCTGCCGCGCTCGATCTGAAACCTGAAACCTGGCACCTGAAACCTTGTCTTAGCTTGCCATCGACATACGCCGTGCGTGCGCGATTGGCGCAGAGAGCAGATTAATCAGCGGCGCAGCCCCAACGGCGCGCTCTGCCCGATTGTGTTCGCTGCACCAGTCCATGCCGTCGAGCAAATAGGCGTAGGCGTAGGTGTTATTGGCGGTCAGCAGCAGCGTGACCTCCCAAAACTGCTCGCTACGGCGCATGGGGGTCGCGGTGATACTCCAGCCGTTAAAATCACCGACAAGATGCACATTGTCTGCCCAGATAGAGGTCGGTAAACGAAAAAGGACGGCGACAGAATCGCCTACGGTGGGTAACTGAATAATCATAGGACACTCCTCGGCAGAGCCGTGCTGTCTATGTGAGGGTTGCGCTACCTGTCGCCGCGCACCCGCCACCTTCGATGTCGTAGCGGGGGTGGGGCGCTGTGGTTGGACAGGATTGGCGGGAAAAGCTCTTGCAAATCGGTGAGGCTCGGGGCCGTCTCGCTATACACCTCGATATTGCCCATATCGCGCTTGAGGTCTTCACGAAGGAGGATGGTCGTGTCACCGTGGGTCATCACTGTGAGAAAGCCGCCAGTCGCCTCACGTTGGGGGGCCTGATGATTGACAAAGCCACGCGCAGCCAACGCCGACTCGACCACGGGCAGCAGCTCAAGTAGACAGGTGTAGCACTCCATCAATTCGCTCCTCTTCCCTGCTTCTCCCCCTATACCGTAAGCGTAGCACGCGGATCCGCTGCCGTCACTTCGTAGTGCTACGGGATGCGAATATGGCGCTTTTGCGGTGCAATGGCGTGCTAATACCGCGACGGATGCCATTAGGACGCGCTAAAATTTGCTGGTGGCGCTCTGCAATGCCTGCTCCGTAATTGTACGGAAATGCGAAGACCGTGTAGCGGTACAATCGTCCCGCCGCCGCAGCGCGCTGGTGCGCCGCCCCAGTCAGCGAGATCTCCGATGCGACCCGCCCACGGCCTATTGTTGCTACCGCTCGTCGTCTATCTGCTGGTCGCCGTCGTCTGGTACGAGTGGCGGGTCAACCCGCTTACGGGCGACGAGCCGCACTATCTGCTGACCGCCGACTCGCTTGTGCGCGACGGCGACCTGCAGGTGGTCAATAATCACCAGATCGATACGCCGGTGCTGCGCGAGATGCCCCCCGGCGCGGTCTTCACCGAGAGCCATGCGCTGAATGGGTACAGCCTGCACGGCATCGGCCTGCCGCTGCTGCTGGTGCCTGCGTACGCGCTCGCCGGGGTGCTGGGGGCGAAGGTGTGCATGGCGCTGCTCAGTGGCCTTGCGCCGCTGCTGCTCTATCGCCTCGCCCGCCCGATCCTTGGCGATACGCGCTGGGCTATTGCCGTCGCGGTGCTGCTCGGCCTGAGTCAGCCGTATGTCATCGCCAGCAACCAGATCTACCCCGATCTGCTCGCTGGACTGATCATCCTTTATTTGCTCGGCCACGCCGCCGAACCTTCGCCGCAGGGTTTTTACCACGAAGCGCCCGCAGGGCGCACTTCAAAGTTCGGCGCAATGGCCCGCGCCGGAATTATTTACCACGAAGCCCACGAAGCGCACGAAGATCGAACCGTAACGCCACCGCAAACGGTAGCGTGGTGGCGCAGCGGCCTGCTGCTGGCTTTCCTGCCCTGGCTGCACCTCAAGCTCACTCTGCCAGCGATCATCCTGTGGGGCTTCTACGTTTGGCGGCTGGTGCGGCGGCAGAAGGGTGCCCACGAGGGGCACATTCATCTCATTTGGCCGCTCGTCGCCTCGCTGCTTGGCCTCGCCGCCTATCACGCAGTCGCGTTTGGCTCAATCTTTGGCCCCTATCAGCCTGGTGATGCGACCACCGATGTTTCCCACATCAGCATGATCTTGCTGGGGCTGCATCTGGATCGCCTGCAAGGGCTGTTCGTGCTGGCGCCGATCTATCTGCTGGGGGTCTTTGGGCTGGCGCTCTTCGCCGCCGCCGACGGGCCGCTGGCGCTGCTGACCGGCCTGCTCTATCTGGCTGTAATGCTGCCCAACGCGCTGCACACCAACTGGTATGGCGGCGTGTCGGTCATTGGGCGCTTCCACTGGACGGGTGCGCTGCTGTGGAGTTTGCCGCTGCTGTATGGGCTGCGCCATCTGCGGGCGCGGGGTCGCTCCGCGCTGGCAGTCGGATTCCTGATTGTCACCGGGCTGTGTCAGGTCGTCGTGCTGGCGAAGCTGCTGATCCCGAATGCGTATCTCTACAACGACCCGCTGGTGAGCGTGGCTGGCTGGACGGAGAGCAACCCGTACAGCGATTTCTTCGCGCTGACGCCGTGGCAGCGCATTCAGTTCCTGCCCTCGTTCCGCGATCTCACCACGTACCTGGGCGCCCCGGTGAACTGGGTCGCGCTCGGCCTCGTCGTCGCGCTGCTGCTGGCGGGGCGGCGCACGCTGCGTTAGGGTGAGCGAAGCCCTGTGCTACAATAGCGCCGCGCACGCCTCTTCCTCAGAGAGTCCCTATGTCTGCTTACAGCACCACCATTGGTCTGGAGATCCACGCCCATATTAAGACGGCCTCGAAGATGTTTGACGGCTGTCCCGCTAACTATGCCGGTGCCGAGCCAAACACTTTTGTCTCGGTGGTGAGCCTGGGCCTACCCGGTGCGCTGCCGGTCGTCAACCAGCTTGCCGTCGAGATGGCGGCCCTGACGGGGCTGGCCCTCAACTGCACGGTCAACCACCACTCGGTCTTTAGCCGCAAGTCGTACCTCTACCCCGATCTGGTCAAGGGTTTCCAGATTTCGCAGTACGACGAGCCGCTCTGCTCCGAAGGCTGGCTTGAGATTCGCACCGGGGCGGGCGAACTGCGCCGGATCGGCATCGAGCGCCTGCACATCGAGGAGGATACGGGGCGGCTGGTTCACGCCGCCGATAACTCGTCGCTGATTGACTATAACCGCGCTGGCATGCCCTTGATGGAGATCGTCAGCCACCCGGAGATCGCCACGCCCGAGGAGGCGCGGCTCTATTTCGAGAAGATGCGCCAGGTGCTGGTCTGGATCGGCGTGAATAGCGGCAACCTTGAGGAAGGCGCACTGCGCTGTGACGCCAACGTGAGCATTCGCCCCGTCGGGCAGGCCGAGTACGGCGCCAAGGTCGAGATTAAGAATATCAACTCGTTTCGCTTCGTCGAGCGGGCGCTGCTCTACGAGATTCAGCGCCAGACCCGCGTGCTTGACGCTGGCGGCACGATTTTTCAGGAGACGCGGGGCTGGGATGAGCTGCGCGGTGAGACGGTCGGCCAGCGCTCGAAGGAGCATGCCCACGACTATCGCTATTTCCCCGAGCCGGACATTCCGCCGCTGGTGTTTGAAGATGCCTGGATCGCGGCGCATCGCGCCGCCCTGCCCGAGCTGCCTGACGCCTGTCGCGCCCGCTTCGAGTCAGCCTACGGCCTCAGCTTTCAAGACGCCGATCTGCTGACGCTTGAGCGCCCCATCGCCGATTATTACGAGGCGGCAGTGGTGGCGGCGGGCGGCAGCCCGAAAGACGTGGCGAACTGGATTGTGAACGAGGGCTTCCGCCTGCTGAAAGAGCGCGGCGAGCCGGTCGCACGCCTGACGGAGCGCATGCCGGTGGCGCATCTCGCCACCGTGATCGCGCTGGTGGCGCAAGGCACCATCACGCGCACCATCGCCAAGCAGGTCTTCGAGACGAGCTTCGACACGGGCGGCAACCCGGCGACCCTGGTGGCCGAGCAGGGTCTGGCCCAGATTAGCGATGGCGACGCGATGCTGACGGTGGTGCGCCAAGTGCTTGCTGACGCGAAGGCCGCCAAGGCGGTGGCCGAGTATCGCGGCGGCAAGACCAGCGCGGTGCAGTTCCTCGTTGGCATGGTGATGAAGGCCACCAAGGGGCAGGCGAACCCCCAGGTGACCCGCGAGCTGCTGGAGCAGGAATTGAGCCAGTAGGGACGACGGCATGCTGCGCCCTTACGACTTTTCAAATAAGGACTGCTGCCGCCCAGCCCTCACCCCCCGGCCCCCTCTCCCTGAGCGGGAGAGGGGGAGTCGGAAGTGTGCGGCTGCGGAATCGCCCCTCTCCCTCACGGGGAGAGGGGCCGGGGGTGAGGGGCAAAGGCCGGTGCCGGATCGGCTTATTTGAAAAGTATCGGTCTTAGGACAACTATGGCGACACCACCAGACGAAGTGGCTCCCTCCAGCCAGCTTGAGCTCATCGAATCGGCGCGAACAAAGTACACCTTGGCGATGGCCCGGACGCGCCACGGCCCGCCCGAGCTTGCCCTGCTGAGTCTGCACGGCAGCTTAGAGGACGTGCTGCGCGCCCACGGGCTGCGGCTTCAGCTCCCGGCTGCGTACGAGCCATTCCCGCAACTGCTCGCCGCGCTGGTCGCGGTCGAACAGTTGCCGCTGAGTGCAGCCGAGGCCGACGGGATTAGGCGCATGCACCGGCTGCGCGCCCGCGTGGCCCACGGCGAGCAGATCGCCGTGACCCGTGAGACGATTGACGCCTACCATCGCCTGACGGCGCGGCTCTTGCCGCGCTACGGGGTGCTGGTGGTGGCGCCCGAGGAGCAGCCCGCGACGGCGACCACGACCCCGGCCCGCCGAGGCGATCCGACGGCGCGGGGCGCGGGTGCGCCGCCGAACACGCGGCGCCGTGAGCGCACGGACTACCCGGATGATCAGGCGGCCCGTTCGTCGGGGCGCCCGCTGCCGAGCGCGGCCACCCGCGATTTGCCCCTGGCCCGTAAGCTGCTGGACGAGCAGCGCTCACGGGTTCCTCAGTTCGACTTGGCTGGGCGGGCGGCAGACTTTTGGTGGCACTCGCAGACGTGGCTGCTGCCGACGCTGATTGTGCTTGGCATCTTTCTGATTGGCCTGATCATCTCGCTCAGTCTCCAGCCACGCACCGCCCCGCTTGTCCCGACGGCGGCCATCAGCCTGCCGACCCTGCCGCCCGCGCTGCTGGTGACACCGGCGCCGCTTGGTGCAGCGACCCAACTGGGTTCGTCGTCTGGTGTGCCCACGGCAGTTGGTGCTGTCCCGCAGACCACGGCGGCGGGTGCCTTCACCATCGGGCGCATCGTCTATGTGCGCGCCGACGCCGAGGCGCTGAATGTGCGCGCCCGTCCAGGGACAGGGGCCGACAACCCTACAATGGTCGTCCTTAGCTCCGGCACGGCGGTGGAGTTGATTGGTGGCCCGGTTGCTGCCGAAAACTTTACTTGGTGGAAGGTACGCGCCGGTGGCGCCGAGGGCTGGTGCGCGGGCGAGTGGCTTGAGGTGCGGTAGCGGTGTCGGTGGAAACGCTGCGTTCCGTACGCGCCCATGTGCTGGTAGGCGTCGGTTACTGCATCCTCACGCTGCTGGTGCTGGCCCCGTTGCTGCCGACCTTCACCAGCGCAATCCCCGGCGCGGCCATCGCCAACGTGGACGGCTGGCAGAATGTGTGGCATCTCTGGTGGGCCAAGCAGGCGCTGCTCAGTCGCACCGACCCGTTCTTCACCCAGTTGCTCTACTACCCTGGCGGCGTCGCCCTGCACCTACAGCCGCTTAATCTCAGCAACGGGCTGCTGGTGCTGCCAGTGACGGCGCTCTGGGGGCCAGTGGCGGGCTACAACACCGTGGCGGCGCTGGCGCTCGTGCTCACCGCGCTGGCTGGCTACGCGCTGGCGCTGCGCCTGACGGAACATCGCCTCGCGGCGTTTGTCGCGGGGCTGCTCTTCAGCTTTGCGCCCGCGCACCTTACGCGGCTGTGGGACGGGCAGCTCGAGCTGTTTACGCTCCAGTGGCCCGCCTTCTACCTCCTGGCGCTGCTGGTCTGCGTCGAGCGACCGGGCTGGCGCACCGGGCTTTGCGCCGGCGCTCTGATGGCGCTCACCGCCTACACGAGCCTCTACTATGCGCTCTACACCGTCGTGTACAGTGTGATCTTCGTCGCGCTGTGGCTGCCCTACGGCAAGCCGTGGGCGCACTGGCGACGGCTGGCGGGCGCACTGCTGGTGGCGGGCAGTTGCGCCGCTCTGCTGCTGGCCCCACTGCTGCGTGGCGCGCTGGTCGGGCCAGATTCCTACCTGACCCCTGACCCGACTGAGGTCTACCGCCGGTCGGCGAATCTGCTTGACTTTCTGCTGCCGAGCTACCTGCACCCGCTTTGGGGCGCGGCGGCCTGGCGCATCGGCGCGGCGTGGCACCCGCTGACGGGCGACTGGAACGTGGCCCTTGGCTACACGGCGCTGCTGCTGGCGCTTGTCGGGGTCGCCGGGACGTGGCGCACGACGTGGCGCTGGGCGCTGCTGGCGGGTGCGCTGCTGACGCTGGCCCTCGGCCCGCAGGTGCAGATTGGCCCGTGGCAGACCCCGCTGCCAGGGCCATACGGGCTGCTCAACCTGCTGCCGGGTGCGGCGCTTGGGCGCAGGCCGATGCTGTTTGCCGTCCTCGGCAGCCTGCTAATCGCTGTCTTGGCCGCCTTCGGTCTGCGCTGGCTGGTAGAGCGCTGCGCGCCGCGTCTTCGCCCCGTGGTGAGCGCGGTCGCCCTGCTGCTGATCGCC
>CAIWXH010000180.1 GCA_903916565.1 uncultured Oscillochloris sp.
CCTGCCGGGGGACTGAAGTCCCCGGCTACGGGTACGAAGGCCGCCTGCGCGGCCTGAACAAGCCTGCGAAGGCAGGCTTCGCAAATCAAGAGCCGGGGGCTTCAGCCCCCCGGATTCAATAACCCGTATAGGATTGCTATAGCAAGACCACGTGGCCGTGGCCCGCCGCAAACTGCGCCGCCGCCGTCGTCAACTGCCCCCATTCGGTCTGCCGCCTGACCAGAGGGGTGCGCCCCCGCCCTTCAGGTGAACCTCCCCCCGCGACACCAGCTCAAAGCGGCTCTGCACGCGCCGTCGGACGGCATGACTGACCGTCACCGCGCCGGATGGGGCGACCCCCATGAGCCGGGCCGCCAGATTCACCTCATCGCCCATCACCGTGTATTCATGGCGCCAGCGCGTGCCAACATAGCCTGCGAAGACGTAGCCGTAGTTCACCCCAATCTGCTGCTCCACACACAGGTCGGTCAGCCCAACCGTCTGGGGCAGCGTCTGGTGGATAGGCTCCAGCGCCGCGTGCATCGCCAAAGCGACGTGGACGGCGCGCTCGGCATCATCTTCATGGGCCTGCGGTGCGCCCAAGATGACGACCAACCTGTCGCCGTGGGTAGCCAGATCGATCTTGTTGATCACCCCACCGAAGCGCTGGGCGGCCTCGTCCAGCGCGGTGAAATAGGTGTTGAGCGTCGCGACAATCGCCGCCTCGTTCCCCGGCCCGAGCAGATCCACAATCGCCCCAAGCCCGTGGACATAGGCGAACAGCACCGCGACCAGGCGATGCTCACCTTCCACGCCCAGCGCGTGCGGATTGGCGACCAGGCGGCTCAGGAACCCGGCAGGCAGCAACGGCACCAAGGCATCGAGCAGATCCAGCGCCCGCCGGAGATCCACCAGGGTGGGCTGAAACTGCGGGATGCTCTGCCGGGCCGCAGGCGTCGCGTGCCGCGCCGCCTCGATGGCCTGCACCGCCAAATAGTCAGCGGTGAGCGCCACCACCCGACATGGCACCGTGAGCGCCGCGTAGGTGGCGGGGTCAAGCACGACCATGCCGCGTGTCGCCACCGCCTCGGCGGCAGCCAGGGCGTTTACGTCGGCACCCAGCAGCGCGTACTCCATGTGGTGGGCTAACCCCAGCAGCGCGGCAAAGCAGCGCCCCGTTCGCACCGCGATTTTGATGGAGCGGGCAATCGGCCCCTGCGAGGTCATCGTCTGGGCAAACTCGGCCATGGCGGCCTGCATCCGCATCGCCGCTTGCACCGCCAGCGTGGGATGCTCCGGCCCAGGAAACAGCGCGAGCAGCGCATCACCGCCAAAGCGCACCAACTGGCCGTCGTGGTCGCGCAGAATGGCGAGCATGGTGCTGAAGCAGCGATTGATGATCGCCGTGATCTGCGCGGCCCCTTCGCGCCCGCTATGGCTGAGCAACTCCGAGAGGTTGGTAAACCCGCTGATGTCGGCAAAGAGCAACGTGCCCTGCACAAACTGCCCGCTTGCACGGCCAGGGACAGGGGTACGGATCACGGTTTCGAGCAGGTAGGGAGGGATGAGCGAGGCGCTAGTGTCGAGCAGGGCCGCGAGGTGGGTGATACACGGGGTCAGCAGCGGCTCCGTTGGGGGCGCGGCCACCGCAAGCGGATCGAGCAATGGGGCAGGCAGATAGGCCCGCAGGCGCGCAAGCTCGGCGGGGGCCAAGGCAGCCGGCGCAAACCGGGTACCACAGCGACCGCAGAATGCGAAACCGGGCGGGTTGGCGAAGCCACAGTGAGCGCACGTTGCTTCCAAGGGTGTCCCGCATATATTACATTTGGTTCAGACAAAGTTCGGCATCATTTTACACACATACCACAGCCTTTTGGTGCTGGTGTGGTATGCGTGTCGTGCTGCGGGGTAGATGATTAGGTGTCTACCCAGAGAACGCAGCAGGCGTGCGGCATTCGTCTATGGTGGAGGTTGAACGGACGCAGTGGGCCATCAGCGGCTGTCGCGAGATACAACGGGTTTTCGGCTGCACGCGGGTGATGGGTGACCACGACCGGGCGCCACGGCAAGGGCGACGTTGCCTCAGCCCTGTGAGAAGCCGTGGGGTTTTAGCCCCTACGGAGTGACCATGCTATAATCAGGGCGCGTTGCGCGGGTTCCGCCCCTTCTCTCTGGATCTGTGGTTTTATGAGTCGACGACCTGGGCGCCTACACCTCATCATCCTGATGCTCTTCCTGACCGCCTCCCCATGGCTTGCCGCGACCCCTTCTGGTGCAGGGCCAGCCTCGGTCTCTGCGGCTGAGCGGGGGCGCTACCTTATCTACCTACCGGGGGTGTGGGTCGGTGACAGTTTTGGGTCATTGCCCGCAGC
>CAIWXH010000181.1 GCA_903916565.1 uncultured Oscillochloris sp.
CAGCACGTTTGGGACCAGCACTTCCAACACAGTAAGGTGCGTATCTTCCTCTGCGGCTCACAGATTCACGCGATGGAGTCCCTGCTAACCGAGCAGTCGCCGCTCTTTGGGCGCATGACCGGCCAGTGGCTGCTGCGCCCGCTCCCCTTCGGTGCCTTGCCTGCCTTTCTGCCCACATGGTCGCCGGACGAACTGGTGGCGATCTCCGCCATTGTGGGCGGCGTGCCCGCCTATCTTGCATGGCTCCAGCCGGAGCGCAGCCTCGTCGAGAACCTACGAGAAGTCATCCTCTCACCAGGGAGCCTCTTCCTGGGCGAGCCAACGCTGCTCCTCTCAGATGAGATCCGCGACCCGCGTGTCCATCGAACCATCATCCAAGTGATTGGCACCGGCGCACACACACTGGGCGAAATCAGCGCGGCGAGCTTTGTCAGCAAGACGCACCTGCCCGCCTACCTCGCACGCCTTCAGGAACTTCGGCTGGTCGAACGTCGCCTACCGGCGACCGTTCCCAACGCAGCGCAGCACCGCTCACGGCAGGGGCGCTACCACCTGAGCGACCCGTTTTTCCGCTTCTACTTCCGCTTCATCGCGCCCTATCAGGACGACCTGAGTTACCAGCCCGAGGTGGTGTTGCCCGCCATTCAACAGGGGCTACGCGCATTTGTGGGGCAAACTGCGTGGGAAGAACTGGCACGCCAGTGGGTGCGCTGGAGCAGCCAGACGGGTCAACTCGGCTGGGTGCCCCAGGTGATTGGCAGCCATTGGAGTCGGCAGGTGCAGGTAGACGTGGTCGCGATCAACTGGCAGACCCGACAGATCCTCATTGGCGAATGCAAATGGGGCGACGACGCGGTGAGCCGCACGATTGTTCGTGACCTGATCGCCACCAAAACACCCCTGCTCCTCGCGGATCTGCCCAATGGCGGCGCAGGCTGGACGGTACGCCACGCGCTCTTTGCCCGTGCGGGCCTGACGGAGGCGGCCCAGCAGGAGCTTGCGGCCCACGACGGACTCGCCGTTGACCTGGCCCGCCTGATGCGCGATCTGGTCAGCGCTGAGGCTGGGTAGGTGCGGGTACACTCCTCACGGCGAGACACACACGTACATGCGTTCTGTAAAACAACGTCCGATAAGCCCCCCTTATCGGACGCTGCTCCCAGAAGCGGCAGGGGTATGCTCTGAGTCTCAGACATACTGCTTCATCGCGTGCTATACTCTGCACGAATGAAAACGGTGTTGCCTGTAGCGCCCGTCGCAGGACGGGCTGGCTGAGGAGTTGAACACGGAACTGGCAGCCTGATATGGACATCGCAGACATCACCGATGCCATCCGGAAACTCGCTGTCTATCCATTGGGCAGCATTCTTTCCACGGGTTGCACAACGAGTTATTGCAGCTTGAGGATTTGGCATAACGATAGCCTTGATCGCGTGCCTGTTCTCAGCCACCAGAGCTGTGCCGTGGCTCTTGCCTGAACAACTGAGGATACGTTGGATGACGCTAGGAAGCCATGTCAGGCCCAGGTACATCCAGGTCGTAATTCATGAATTATTGTTAGCGCGAAGAAGTCCTGGGTCAAGTCGTGAAAGCGGGCGTTTTTGCTCCTTTGTCGTCAGTCGGCTAGCAATTTAACCCAGGACTTCTTCGCGCTAACAAATTGTTGTGTAGACAGGAACGTATGAGTGACAGCACCAACAATACCGGCACCGTGACCGTGTTCGTCGAGTTTCCCCAGCATGGCGGCCTCGCACCCGTGGGCAACTTGTCGCTTGAAGATCAGATCGCGCGCTCGCAGCGCGCCGTCGAGCAGTCGATGGACACCATCCGCTTTATGGCCCACAAGGTTCAGGCGACCATCGACAACATCACCGATCCGCCCCAGCATATCGAGATTACGTTTGGTATCACCTTTAACGCAGAGGCCGGTGCCGTACTCGCCAAGGCCGGGATGGAGTGCAGCATCAACGTGAAGCTCGCGTGGGGCCGCCCGGCGTAACACCACCTTGACGCAAGAGACGCTGCTCCAAAACCCGCGCGACTACACCGTGCAGATCCGCCGCATTTCCGACGGCGCGATCTTCGGCACTGGCGTGGTCGTTTCTATGACCGGCCAGATCGTCACCTGTGCCCACGTTGTGCGGGCCTGCGGGGTCGAGCCGCGCAGCCCCGGCGACACGCTGGTCGGCGTCTACTTCCCACAGGTGCGCGGCCCGGAGCCGAAGAACCGACGGGCCACGGTGGCGGCCTGCTTCGCCGACTACGACGACGATGTTGTGCTGCTCCAAATCATCGACGGCCCCGTACCACTCGGCCCGGAGCAGATCGCTGTGCTCGGCGACGCTGCCCGCTCCGACCGTCACGAATTCCGGGCCTACGGATACCGCCGCCTGACCAGCTACCTCGGCGGCCACGCCGACGGACGGATCATGGGCGAGGTCGATCCACCCGAAGGTCGCCGCGTACAATCCGACCCAGTGCAGCTCGAGTCACAACAGATCAACCACGGCATGAGCGGAGCCGGCGTGCTCGATATGCAGCGTAACCTAGTGGTGGGACTAGTGGCCGAGACCTGGTTCCCAGACCAAACCGGCAAGGATCGCGACACCGGCTGGGCGGTCAACGCGCGCGTGCTGAGTCTCGCGCCGCTCGGCCTGACGCTGCGCGACGCGCCGCTAACAGGTCGAGCGGCTCCCCAGCCACATGTCGAGCCTCCCATTATACAGTCGCGTACGGCAGGCCAAAACTTCTTGCACAACGCGCCCGCACCGCTGGACGAGTGGGTTGGACGGGCCGAGTTTCTGCGCCAGCTCGACGCCGACTGCGCCGACCCTAAGCGGCGACTGGTGGGGCTGATCGGTTTCGGCGGCGAGGGCAAGAGCAGCTTAGCCCGGCGCTGGATCCAAAATACCATCGAGTCGCCGACGACGCCCACCGTCGTCTTCTGGTGGGGCTTCTACGATCGGCGCAGCGTGGATGAGTTCGCCGAGGAACTGTTGAAGTTCCTCGGCGTCATCGTCGACCCGCGCGCGCCGATCTCGACCAGTCTAGGTTTACAGACCGCTGCGCTGCTGCTGCGCTCCTCGAACAGTGTTAGGACTTACGCAGTTGGCCTCACCTGCGGTACGATGACGCCATGAATGAACCCAAGGTGACCGATCTCGACTACATCACCTTCCTCGTGGCCGCCCACGGCGTGGTTTCGTGTACGGAGGGGGCGCGGGTTCAACC
>CAIWXH010000182.1 GCA_903916565.1 uncultured Oscillochloris sp.
ATCACGGCGGCGAGCAGCCCGCGCACCATGAATGGATAGGCCAGCGGGGCCGTAAGGAACTCAAACATAGTCACTCGTGGTCGCAGCAGGTGTCGGCCACGGTCAAGATGCCGTCCCTGGTCACGGCAAGGTGCAGGTGGCTGCCGTAGGCTTCGACGAGACGATTGGGGGCGAAGACTTCGGCGGCGGGGCCGAGGCCGACCAGACGCCGGTTGAGCAGCATCACGCGGTCGAAGTGGCGTGCGGCCAGTTGCAGGTCGTGCAGGGCAGTGAGGATGGTCACATCGCGGGCGCGCAGATCATCCAGCACCTGAAAGAGCATGTCCTGCGAGGCGACATCGAGGCCCGAGAGCGGCTCGTCCATCAGCAGCAGGCGGGCCTCCTGCGCGAGGGCGCGGGCCAGGAAGACGCGCTGCTGCTGGCCGCCCGACAGTTCGCTGATCTGGCGGCGGGCGAGGTGGCTCATCTTCACCAGGTCGAGCGCCTCGGCCACCAGGGTGCGGTCGTGGGCGCCGGGGCGGCGGAAGAGGCCGACGCGCCCGACGCGGCCCATCATCACCACATCGGCGACGCTGACGGGGAAGTGCCAGTCAACCATGCTGCGCTGGGGCAAATAGGCGATGAGGCTCGGGGCGGCGGTGGACGCGCCGAAGTAGTGCGTGGTGCCCGCGCAGGGCTTGAGCAGCCCGACCAGCGTCTTGAAGAGCGTACTCTTCCCGGCGCCGTTGGGGCCGACCACGGCGATTTGCTCACCCCGGTAGATCGCACACGTGACCCCATCGAGGGCCATGCTGCGCTCGTAGCGTACCGTCAGGCCAGTGAGTTCAAGGGCCACCGTTGGCGCAAGCGCCAGCGCTGGGTGGGCCGGGCGCTCACTGCCAATGACGCGATGCAGTGCCATAAATGTGTTTGTCCTTAGGGAGAGGTGAGGAGAGGGCCAAGCCCTCTCCTCAAAAAACCGAGTTAATTTGATGGATTGGCCGGACAAGGGCGGCCACAAGGGCCGCCCGTACCACGCGGTACGCGGCTGCCGGATCGTACGGGTACCACGCGGTACGCGGCTGCCGGATCGTACGGGCGGCCCTTGTGGCCGCCCTACCCGGCAGAATAGCTCGGACGGTGTACTAGCGCAGCGCCGCCACCATGGTCGTGACATTGTGGCGCATATAGTCAAGGTAGGTCGCGCCGACGCCGCCCGCCGGGGTGAGCGACTCGGTGAGTACAGTCGCAAGCTGGGTGCCCGTGTCGGTGGCGATCTGGCGGGCCAGGTTCTCGTTGACCACATTGCCGACGAAGATGGCCTTCACCCCCAGCGCCTTGATCTGCCCTTGCAGGGCCACCAGATTTTGGGCTGATGCCTCGGCGGAAGAGCTGTAGCCGGGCAGGAGCGTGCCCACCTGCTTGAGCCCGTAGCGGTCGGCCATGTAGCCAAAGACGGCGTGATCGGTCACCAGCAGGCGCCGTTCGGCGGGCACCTGGGCGAACTGCGTGCCAATCCAGGCGTCTAGCTCGTCAAGCCGCGCATTATAGCGGGTTGCGTTCGCTTGGTAAAGCGCGGCGTTCGTGCGATCAAGGTTGCCCAACGTCGCGGCGATGGCGGCTGTCCAGTACTTCACATTGGCGGGGTCAGTCCAGGTGTGCGGGTCGTGGCCGACGGGTTCGTTCGGCTCAGCCTCGCTCACGGTCAGATCGCGCAGGGGAATGTCCTGCGACAGCTCGACCAGTGCGGCCTGACCACCGGCGCTTGCCAGCAGGCTCGTGAGAAACACCTCGTAGCCAGCGCCGCTGACGAAGATGGTCTGGGCCTCGGTGACGCGGGCGATGTCCTGGGGCGTGGGGGCGAAGCTGTGCGCGTCGCTGCCGATGGGCACCAGGGTACGCACCGTCACCTTGTCGCCGCCAACCTGGCTGACGACATCGCCGATGATGCTGGTGCTTGCCACCACCCTGATGGGCTGGCCTGCCGCCGGTTCGGCTGACGCTGCCGGCACCGGGGCTTGCGTGGTGGGCGTCGGCCCGCAGGCACCCAGAAGCAGTGCCGTTAGCGCAAGTAGCGGCAGAAGCGCTTGGCGCAGCATCAGCCCCCCTTTTTCTAATTGAGACATTGTTTCATAGAGACAGTATCTCATTAGGGGCGAGACTTGTCAAACCGCTGCGCGCACCCGTACCACCGTTTGGCGCACGATGCGGCGTATCTTTGGGCCGGTTCAACACGGTGCATATAGCAATCCTATGGAAGTTGGCGCTGGAGCGCAGCATGCTGTGCGCTCGTCGGCTGTGTCGGTGCCCCATCGTGCTAGGAGTGCTATGCGCCGCTTGCTTCGTCCGTTGCGCCGCCACGCCGGTACGCTCATCACCGCCCTGGCGCTGGTGGTGGCGCTGTTCACCTGGGCGGCCCCGTCGCCCGTCGCCCACGCCGCCGTCACCCCCGGCGGTGCCTTCGGCAGCGCGGTGCCCTGTCTCACGCAAGCCGACCAAGTGGCGATCACCCGCTTCGACGACACCCTGTCGAATTACGGCACCTACTACGGAGGGCCACCGACCCCCGCCGCCTACCCCGCCCTCCAGACGCGCGACGCAGCGGGGACGTTCATCACCCAGGCGATGCTCTCCACGATCGGCTCGGTCTACAGCATGGCCTACGACGATGGGGCGGCCAGCGGGCGCGAGCGGCTCTTTGTCGCCGCCTACACCCGCCGCCTCGTCGCCTATGGCCCCGAGGGGCCGGGCGGCATCTATATGTTCACGCGCAGCGGCACGGGCTGGGTCGCGGATGGCGCGTTTCGGGTTGCGGGCGTGCCGAACGTGGCCCACACGGGCGGATCGACCGCCCCCGTTGACGAGGGTGTGGTCGGCAACGTCGGCCGCACCGCCCTCGGCGGCATGGTCGTCAGCCCCGACGGCACCGCGCTCTACGTCGTCGATGTCTTTACCAAGAGAATCGTGCGCTTCGCGCTCTCCGTCGGTGCGCCCGTCCTCTCGGGGGCGTGGGCCATTGACTTTAGCAAAATCTCGCTTGACCCCGCCGTGCAGGCCGACCTCATTCCCTTTGCGCTTGCCTGGGACAGCGCGCCGGTCAACGGCACCCAGCCACTCCTGCTCATCGGCGTGACCGACACGGCGTATCGGGGCATCACCATCGTCGGCGGAAGGGAAGAAGGCCCCAAGACGACGAACGGCACCGACTTCACGGTGCCGCCCCGCGCCTACGTGCTGATGCTCAACCCCGTGGTCAACGCGTGGTACGGCGTGGTGGCCGGCACCAATCTCGACCTGGGCAACGACCCCGCCTTCACCACGCGCCTTGGGGCCAGCGGCTTTGCCCACTGGAATTGGCCGCACACGCTACCGCCGTATGCGGTGCGCGGCTGGAACCCCTGGCGGCATCAACTCGCGTCCATCGCGGGGGAAAACACTGACAAGCACTATCCGCAGCCGCTGCTCACCAGCATCGAGATCGTGCGCGACACGGCACCGACCGCGACGATCACGGAGCCAAAGGGGCTGCTGGTGCTGGGCTTCCGCGACCGCACGGGCGATCTGGCCTTTAATGCGGGGCGGGCTGCGCCCCAAGATGACATTGCGGCGATTGCCCAGGGTGATACGGTCGCGTTGCGCTGGAATGGCAGCGCCTACACGCTCGCCACCACCGGGGCCGACTACTACCAGGACGACGCACTCGCCATGGCCCCTGGGAGTACCGACCACATCGAGAATACCTTGGGGGCGCTGGCGCGTATCCCCGGCGCGGGGACGGGCGTGGGCGGCGCGAAGGACACGCTCTACAGCCCCAGCTTGGGGGGCATGGTCAATCAAGGGCTGACCACCTGGGCGAACGCCGGGGCGGGCGGCGCGGGCAGCTACACCAACGTGATCGACGCGGCGAACCACGCGGCCACCAAGGCGACGAACATGGGCGACGTGGAGGTGCTCTGTAGCTACGCCCTGGTGGGCGGGCGGCTCTGGGACGACGCGAACGACGACGGCATCCAGAATGGGACACCTCCCGAAGCAGGGATTGGCGGGGTCACGCTGGAGGTGGTCGCGGGCGACCCCGCCACCGCGACCACGGTGCTTGCCAGCGCGACGACCGACGCGCAGGGGCGCTATCTCTTCGCCATCCCGCCCAATAGCACCCTGAACATCCGCCTCAGCGCGGCGGGCAAGACGACGCTGGTCAGTACGGGCTATCGCACCTTCGCCAAAACGAACGTGCCAGGGAGCACCGAGGCCACGGATAGCGATGCCGCGCAGGACGCGACCGGCGGCTACCTGGCGTTTGCCCGCGCTGGCGTCGGGCCGCGTACCGTTCCCATCGCCGCCCCCTGGCGGGCGAGCGATGCGCGCTCCTTCGATATTGGGCTGAGAAAAACCGCGCCCACCGGGAGCATCGGCGACCGGGTGTGGAACGACGCGAACGGCGACGGTATCCAGGACGCGGGTGAGCCGGGGGTGCCCGGTGTCACCGTGCGCCTCGAAGAACTGCCGACGGCGGTCACCTTCGGGACACCCATCAGCCAGAGTACGAC
>CAIWXH010000183.1 GCA_903916565.1 uncultured Oscillochloris sp.
CAGGCCACACCCGAGGCCGTCCGCGAACGGCTGCGCGGCGAGGGGCGGGCCTTCCTGACCCACATCAACACGCCGAGCGAGGTGGTCATCTCCGGCGCACCCGACGCCGTGCGCCGGGTAATCGCCGATCTCGGCTGCGAGGCATTTCGCGCCCCGTTCGACACCGTGATGCACTGCCCGGCCATGCACTCTGAGTACGAGTTGCTCGTCGAGCTGAACCGGCTGCCCGTCGGGGACACATCGGGCATCACCTTCTACGGGGCCGCCGACTACGCCCCGTTGCCGCAGGATTCCGAGCAGATCGCCCGCAGCCTGGCCCGCGCCACCTGCCAGCCAGTTGATTTCCCCCGCCTGGTCGAACGGGCCTACGCCGACGGCGCACGGATCTTTATCGAGCCAGGCCCAGCCAACACATGCACGCGCTGGGTTGACATAATCCTAGCGAACAAGCCGCACGTCGCCCTGGCCCTCAACCGGCAGGGCGCAGATGACGCCGCCGCCCTGCTGGCCGTGCTGTCCCGTCTGATCAGCCAGCGCGTGCCCCTGGATCTGACCGCCCTGCTACCGGACGACCCGCCCCCCGCCCCGGTGCGATCCCTGATCAAGACGATCACCCTCGGCGGCGGCGACATCCCCGCCGCCCTGCGCGGCGAGCGTGTGCGGGAGATACTGGCGAGCTATCGGCCCTCACCCCCCAGCCCCCTCTCCCTGAACGGGAAGGGAGAGATCCGACTCCCCTCTCCCCGTAAGGGAGAGGGGCTGGGGGTGAGGGGTTCAGAAAAGGAGTGCCCTGCTGTGATCGAAGCCCCATCCACCATCGTCGGCCACCGCGCCCTGCTCCAGCGCCGCCACGCCGAACTGCTCGCCCATGCCGTGCGCCTGCGGGGAACCGCCCTCACCCCAGCCCTCTCCCTCCGGGAGAGGGAGTCAGATCTCTCCCCTCTCCCGCTGGGAGAGGGGCCGGGGGTGAGGGCCGCTGGGGGTGAGGAGTCAGATCTCGCCCCTCTCCCGCTGGGAGAGGGGCCGGGGGTGAGGGCCGCTGGCGTGATCTGGGACTCCGCCGACCTCCTGGAGTTCGCCAGCGGCAGCATCGCCACGGTCTTTGGCCCCGAGTACGCGGTCATTGACGGCTACGCCCGCCGGGTGCGCCTGCCCCTGCCGCCCTACCTGCTGGTCAGCCGGGTCACCAAGCTCGACGCGCAGCGCGGCGAGTTCAAGCCCTCCACCGTCACCACCGAGTACGACATCCCCGTTGGCGCGTGGTACTCGGTCGATGGTCAGCCGCCCCTCGCCATCGCCGTCGAGTCCGGCCAGTGCGACCTCCTGCTGATCAGCTACCTGGGGATTGACTTCTCCTGTAAGGGCGAGCGGGTCTACCGCCTGCTTGACTGCACCCTGACGTTTTTGGACGAACTGCCCAAGGACGGCCAGACCCTGCGCTACGACATCAGCATCAACTCGTTCGCCCGTAGCGGAGACACCCTGCTCTTCTTCTTCAGCTACGAGTGCTTTGTCGGTGAGCGCATGGTGCTGAAGATGGACGGCGGTTGCGCCGGGTTCTTCACCGATGCCGAGTTGGACGGCGGGCGCGGCGTGGTCGACTCGCGTGACGATAGTGACCAGCGCCGTCGGGCCGTCCGCCAGAGCTTCGCGCCGCCCCTGGCTACATCCCGCCGTTCCCTGACCGACGCTGACCTCGACCTGCTGATCGTCGGGCGGGTGGCCGACTGCTTCGGCCCGGCCTACGACCAGTGCGGGCGCAACCCCTCCCTGCGCCTGCCCGCCCGCCAGATGCTCATGCTCAGCCGGGTGATCAGCATTGACCCGCAGGGTGGCGACTGGGGCCTCGGCCTCGTGGTTGGCGAGCAGGATCTAACCCCGCAAAGCTGGTTCTTCCCCTGCCACTTCCAGG
>CAIWXH010000184.1 GCA_903916565.1 uncultured Oscillochloris sp.
CGCTCATCCAGCGCCAGCGCCGGTCGCCGCTGCGCTCTTCGGGCGACCAGCCGCGCCCAAAGAAGACGAACGGCGTGGCGTTTGCCGGAGGGACGTGGTACACCGCTAGGCTGCCGTCGGCGTAGCTGGGGGCGAGATTTGGCAGCGCCTGCGCCAAGGCCGCCTTGGCCGCAGCCCGCCGCTCGGGCGCGATGCGCTCCCAGCGCACGACCACGTCGCCGATGCCGTAGGCGGCCAGCACTTCCGCCGCTGTGGCACCAGCCGGGTCAGCCAGGGTGGCATCGTCGGGGGCAAGGCGCCAGAGTTGGCGCACCCCCGGCGTCAGTTCAGCAAAAGGGTAGGGCGGGGTGCGGGCCAGGTAGCCGCCCACCAGGGGTCGCCCATGCACAATCTGGTCGCGCAACACCTCGCTCGAGTCAATATTGATTGGGAGCACCATCAGGGCACCTGGGTGGACGGCAAGCTGTGTATAGATCGACGGGACGGTGAAGGGCTGGAGCGGCCACGCGGGTGGCGCCAGTTCGACAGCGGCCAGCAGCGCCACCACCACCACGCTAGTGCGCCCAAAGCGTTCCGTGAGCCGACTAAGCCCAAGGCCAGCCAGGGGCGTAAGGGCCAGCACCGTCAGCACCACCAGATGCCCCGGTCGCTGGGCAATGTCCATCCCAGGCACCAGCAGCAGCAGGCTGTAGGGCATTGGCACGCCGGTGCGGATGCTGCCAATCAGTAGCTCGGGGCCGAGGGCCAACAGCAGCCCGGCAGCGCCGATCACGAGCCAGCGCCACGAATGTGCCCACAGCGTAACGCAGGCGACGGCGGCGAGGCCAAGCGCTGTATAGCCAAGCGCGTGGTTCCACGCTGACACATCGGGGTGAAGCAGCGGGCCAAGGCGAGCGACCGCCGCGCCCCAGAGCGGGTGCAGGTAGCTTGGCAGCCAGAAGTCAACTAGGTTCGCCGAGCGCCCACGGAGCAGGTCGCTCGGGCTGGCACCGCCCACCAGTGCGCCGCCCGTGACCTGGGTTACGCCTTGGCTCAGATTGAGCAGCAACGGGGCCAGGGCGAGCGTCGCGACAATCGGGACGATGAGCATACGGCTTAGATAGATCAGTGTACGCCGCCCAGAGCGCGCCGGGAGCCAGAGGGCGACGAAGAGCAGGCTGTAGAGCGCACCATAGACCAGATAGTACAGGCTGGTGTAGCCGACGAGCGCCAGCAATCCGCCGGCCAGGGCAGGTATGACCCATCCATCCTCCTCGGCGGCGATCAGCAGCAGCCAGACGTAGAACACCAGCCACTGGAGCGTTACAAGCTCAAGCTGACCGTCAAACGCCTTCGTGCCGTGGAAGGGTGCGAAGGTGCAGAGCAGCCCGGCGACAAAGGCTGGTGCCGCCCGTGCCCCGACGCGCAGGGCGAGCAGATAGCCGCCCAGCCCGGTGAGGGTGAAGGCGATCAGCAAGGCCAAGTTGAAACCTGCCACCGGCCCCGCCAGCGCAGTCACCGGGGCGACAAGCAGGCCATTGCTCAGGTTCAGCGGGTGAACCGCTAGGTTCACCCCATCAGGGATGTAGAGCAGCGGCATCTGGAATGGGTTGGCACCGTGCGCGAGCGCCCGCTCGGCCCACCAGAGGTGCCAAACATGCTGCCAGCCGTCGGTCGCGGCGACGGGGCCACCGGGGAAGGCGTTGCCCAGCGTGGGGAGGGCGCTGGCGAAGTAGGCGAGGGTGGCGACGAGGTACCCTGCGAGGGCGAAGGCGTGAACACGCCAGCCTGAGGCGTTGGTCTGAGGGATGCGCGCAGCGCTCACGGTGGTTGCTCCGAGGCCGGTGCGGCACCGGCAGGGCTGAGGCAACGTCGCCTGCCAGCCTCCGCCCGGTGGCTGAAGCCACGGGCTAGGCGGTGCGAAGGCCGCTGAAGCGGCCTCAACCAGCCTGCGAAGGCAGGCTTCGTAGTAAAGAGCCGGGGGCTTCAGCCCCCCGGAGGGCGTCGTTGCCTCGGCCCTGGCCGCACCGGCGTCGTATTATAGCGCCTGCCGTCTCGTCGTGTATAATCGTCTCGCGATGGAGCGCCAGATCAAGCACAACACAGAGCAGGCGGGCGACCCCATCCCGCGTCAGTGTCTGGACTACCGGCTGGTTAAGCTGGTGGCGTCGTTTCGCTACGCGCTCCAGGGTCTCTGGTACGTGCTGCGTACCCAGCGCAACGCGCAGATTCATTGTCTGGCGGGCGCGTGTGCCCTGGCCCTCGCGGCGGCGCTGCGCGTCGAGCGTTGGGAATGGCTGGTGCTGCTGCTGACGATCACGCTGGTGCTGGCTGCCGAGGGCGCGAACACCGCCATCGAGGCCGCTGTCGATCTCGTCACCACGACCCACCACCCGCTCGCCAAGGTTGCAAAAGATGTTGCCGCCGGTACGGTGCTGCTCTGCGCCATCGCCAGCGTGGTCATTGGCGGTGTGCTTTTCCTCCCGCACCTCTGGCCGGTGCTTACGGGGCTGTCAGGCCGCTGAGGTTCCCGCGCCTTCAGTCTTCAGTTCGCCTATGTGGCCTCTGGTTCGTCAGGCCCGCTACCTCGGGCGCTACCGCGAGATTGCCCAGGTGCTGGTGGGCCACGGCTTCGGCGCCCTTGTTCACCAGCTTGGCCTGCGCTCGCTGCTCTCGCTGCCACGGCGGATGATTCTGCATGTGCCGCCCCCCACGCCCCTTGGCACGGCGGCTCGTCTGCGCGAGGCGCTGGTCGCCCTTGGCCCGACCTTCGTCAAGCTTGGTCAGGCGCTCAGCACGCGGCCCGACCTGCTCCCCGCCGAGTTTGTCCACGAGCTTGAGAAGCTCCAAGACACGGTGCCGCCCTTCCCGCACGAGATCGCCGTCGCGCTGATTGAGGCGAGCCTGGGCCATTCGGTCGGCGAGCTGTTCGCCGAGTTTAGCTGCGAGCCGCTGGCCGCCGCTTCGCTCGGTCAGGTCTACGCCGCCAAGCTCTACAGCGGCGAGCAGGTCGTGATTAAGGTGCAGCGCCCCGACATCGCCGGGCGCATCAACACCGACCTCGCCATTCTCGCGGATCTGGCCGCACTCGCGCAGGAGCGGCTGCCCTTCGGGCAGCAGTACAATTTGGTCGAGTTGGTCTGGGAGTTTTCGGCCACGCTGCGGGCCGAGCTCGACTACCGCCGTGAGGGGCGCAACGCCGACCGCTTCCGGCTGCTCTTCGCCGACAATCCTGCCGTCCACATCCCCCGCGTTTACTGGGAATACAGCGAGGGGCGCGTACTCACCAGCGAGCGCCTGTATGGCGCGAAGGTGAACGATCCAGCGGCGCTGGCCCGTGCCGGCATCGATGCGCCCAAGCTGGCCCACAACTGCCTCCAGCTTATTCTGGCCGAGATTTTCAGCTTCGGCTTTTTTCATAGCGACCCCCACCCCGGCAACTTCTTCGCCATGTCTGGCGAGGTGCTCGGCGTCATTGACTTCGGCCAGGTGGGCAATCTTGACCGCGAGACCACGCGGGCCTTGCTGCTGCTGCTGGCCTCAATCATTGACCACGACACGCCTGCCGCTCTGCGGGCGCTCGAACGTCTGGGCCTGATCAGTCGGCGCGACGCCAGCCCGCAGTTGCGGCGCGACCTTGAGCGCTTCACCGAGAATTTTATTGACCGGCCCCTGCGCGAGATTTCGGCCCGCGAGACGGTGACCGATCTGTTGACCTTGCTGCGCCGCCATCAGATTCGGATACCCGGCCCGCTGGCGATGCTGCTCAAAGCCCTGGTGATGATGGAGGGCATGGGCAAACAGATCGACCCCAATCTCGATGTGTTCAGCATCGCCAGACCCTATGTCCACCGTGCGGTCGCCGAGGGGTTGGCCCCGTTGGAGCTTGGCGGCCAAGCGCTGCGCGGTGCGCGTACGCTCAGCGAGGTGGCGGTCGAACTGCCCCAACAGGCGAGCGATCTGCTCCAGCGGCTCAACGACGGCGAGTTGCACATCCAGACCGAAGAGCGCGAGCTGCGGCGTCTGGCGGGGGCCGTCGTTGGCGCGGCCAACCGTCTCGCCGTGGCGCTCGTCCTGGCGGCGCTGATCCTTGCCATTGGCATGGTCGCGATTGCCGTGGGCGTGGGCGGCTGGACGGGCACCCTGCCCACGCTGTTGCTGGGCCTAGGCGGCAGCGGGGCGGCACTCGCCTCGTTGGTGCTGCTGGTCGCGCTGTTCCGTGGGCGCGAGTGAGCGGGCTGGTTCTACCCGGCACTAAGCCAAGGTTTCAGGGGCTAGGTTTCAGGTTTCAGGTCGAACGTATCAGCAAGCGACGCACGTACCAAAACTGTCAAGCTGCTACGAACCTTGTCTAAGCGCCAAACTGGCGACCACCTCGACGATTAGGCGGTGTTCTTCGACTTTGATGCGCTCGTGGAGGCTGGCGGGCGTGTCGTCGGGCAGAACCGGCACCTCGGCGCGGGCCAGAATGGGGCCGTCATCAACGCGGGGGGTGACGCGGTGAATCGTGCAGCCGCTGACGGGCAGCCCAAGGTGAACGGCCTCGGCGACGACGTGGGCGCCGCGCAGCGCCGGAATGACGAGGCCCGCGCTGGTGGTGTAGGTTGCGCCGCCATCAGCGGGGAGCAGCGCGGGGTGCTGGTTGATCACCCGTCCAGGGAACCAGTTGAGGAAGGCGGGCGAGAGGACGCGCATAAAACCGGCCAGCACGACCAAGTCGGGCGTGAAGGCGGCGGTCACCGCAGCGAGCCGCAGTTCCCACGCAGCGCGGGCGGCGTCGCGGGCGGGGCCACGGGGCGCCGGGGGCAGCGGCACATGGGCGACCGCGAGGCCACGGGTCAGCGCCCGCTGAAGACCGTAGGCATCAGCGCGCTCGCTGACCACCAGGGTCACCTGGGCACCGAGAGTCCCCGCTGCCTCAGCGTCGAGGAGCGCCTGCAGGTTGGAACCCGCGCCGCTGAGGAGAACCGCGATGGCGTACATTACTCCTTCCCGATGTCGGTGCGGTAATGCTTGCCCTCGAACTTGATGCGTTCGGCAAACTGATAGGCATTAGCCCGCGCTTTCGCGAGGGTTGGGCCAAGGCCCGTGACGCCAAGGACACGCCCGCCGCTAGTGCAGAGGCCCTGTGGGCCGATGGCGGTGCCGGCGTGGAAGACGATCACCTCGTTGTCGTCAATGGCCTCGACCCCACGAATGGGGTCACCACGGCGTGGCCGACCGGGGTAGCCTGCGGCGCAAAGCACCACGCAGACCGCGTAGCCACGGCGGCGGCGCAGCTTGTCAGGGTTGAGATTGCCCACCGCACAGTCGTACAGCACATCAAGGAAGTCGCCCTCGATCAACGGGAGGATAGCTTGGGCCTCGGGGTCACCAAAGCGGGCGTTAAACTCGATGGTGCGCGGGCCGTCAGAGGTGAGCATAATCCCAGCGTACAGCACGCCACGGAAAGGTGTGCCGCGTGCGGCCAGTTCATCAACGGCAGGCTGCATACAGCGGGTGAGAATCTGTTCGAGCAGGGCCGGGGTCACCTCATCAACGGGGGCGATGACGCCCATTCCGCCGGTGTTGGGGCCGGTGTCGCCCTCGCCCAGGCGCTTATGGTCGCGGGCGACTGGCAAAGCGACCATGCGTTTGCCATCGCACAGCGCCAGCACTGATATCTCACGCCCTTGGAGGCGCTCTTCGAGCAGCAGCCGACTGCCGGCGCGGGTGGCACCAAGCTTCTTGATCGCCGCCAGCGTGCTAGGCAGATCGTCGGGCACGATCACGCCCTTGCCAAGCGCCAGACCGTCGGCCTTGACCACCCAAAGCTTGCCGCTTTCGCGTGCAAAGGCAGCGGCCTCGCCGGGGCTGTCGAAGACATGGGTCTCGGCGGTGGGCACACCCGAGGCGGCCATAATCTCTTTGGCGAACGACTTGCTACTCTCGATGCGGGCGGCGGCGGCGGTGGGGCCGAAGGCCGGGATTCCGGCAGCCTCAAAGTGATCGACGAACCCGTCAGCCAAGGGGTTGTCGGGGCCGACGACGATGAGGTCGATGTGCTCGCGCTGCGCCAGATCAACGAGGGCTTCGGGGTCGCTCAGGGGAAAGGGGACGTTCTGACCGTGGCTGCCGGTGCCGGTATTGCCTGGAACAATAAGCAGCCGGGTGAAGCGAGGCGACTGAGCAATCTTCCAGGCCAGGGCGTGCTCGCGGCCGCCCGATCCGATCAGCAGAACATTCATAGCGAAATGCGCTCTCCTTCGTTGCCAATGGGGCAAGTATAGCATACCCGCGTCAGGTGCTTCTCACGCGCACTGGCGTGCGCTAACGCATGGCGGGTACACCGTTCGGTTGCCGCGCCAGCCCTCACCCCCCTGCCCCCTCTCCCTGAGCGGGCGAGGGGGAGTTCAACGCATCCTGCGGCGGAATCTCCCCTCTCCCCGTGAGGGAGATGGGCAGGGGTGAGGGGTAAAGGGCGACGGTGCAATCGCCATGAGCTTTACCGCTTGCCACTTGACCAAACCTGCGCTCTGGGCGTACGCTTTGCGGGCGGCGCACCGCCGGTGTTTTGGGTTCTCGCGGCGGCGCTCGGCCTGACACCTGCAACCCGACACCTGAAACCTTAGCTTGGGGGCATTCGTGAAGGGTAGCTATATTTTAGTGCTGCACCTTGATCAGCCTGTGACCGGACTTGTGGTTGGGCGTCTCGGTCAGTTCGACTTTGCGGCGGGCTTCTACCTCTATGTTGGCAGCGCCTTTGGCGCGGGCGGGCTTGCTTCGCGCCTCGCCTACCATCAGCGCGTCAAGGCCCGCCCCCACTGGCACATTGACTATCTGCGGGCGCACGCAGCGCTGCACGAGATCTGGTCAGTCGCAGCCTCTGCACGTATGGAGTGTCGCTGGTGTCAGGCGCTGCTCGTGCACCCTGCGGTTTCAGCCCCAATCCCCGGCTTCGGCTCACGCGACACTGGCTGTTTCAGCCACCTCTTCTATTGTCCGCACGCGCCGCCCTCCAACCTGCTTGCCGGGATCGTCCTCGGCGCGATCACCACCGACCAGTCTGCCGAGTTTCAGATCGAGATCCAGCGTTTTGACGCTGCATAGGCGTGCTTGTGGCAGAACGGGGCGTGCTTGAGCCTGCGCTCTTCCGCATCAGACCGTCAAAGACATGTCAGATGCCGCACCTTGTGTGAAACACCATCACGATTTTCTCGACAAGCTGACTAACGACCGTCGGTGCATGGACACCGTGCGGTGCGGGCGAACAGCTTCCGCCAGACCTGTCAGGTGCGCGCACGGGCGCACCTGCGTGGGTACGTGATCCCGTTGCGCGCACCTGACAGGTCTCCGAACGGCGGCGGTGCGGTCTTGGCACGGTAGAATTTGGCCCCACTGCTGCCGCAACGTACGATCTGACCGGTCTAAATGGGGTGCGCTCGGCCCCATTGGTCGTCGGCCCGTTCCGCGTCTTTAACGGGGCGTGCTTGAGGCATAACGGTGCCGCGTTAAGGCATAACGGTGCCGCGTTGAGGCAAAACAGAGCCGCGTTAAGGCAAAACAGAGCCGCGTTAAGGCAAAACAGAGCCGCGTTGAGGCAAAACAGAGCCGCGTTGAGGCAAAACAGAGCCGCGTTAAGGCAAAACAGAGCCGCGTTGAGGCATAAAGGTGCCGCGTTAAGGCATAAAGGAGCCGCGTTGAGGCAAAAAGGAGCCGCGTTGAGGCATAACGTGGCGTCGTTAAGGCATAACGGAGC
>CAIWXH010000185.1 GCA_903916565.1 uncultured Oscillochloris sp.
CGCCAGGGCGAAGGCGGCGGCGCGGGCGGCGCCGCTGGCCCCCAGAATGACGACCGTCTGCCCCGCAGGCGTAAAGCCGCCCAGCGCCAAGTCGGCGATCAGGCCGGGGGCGTCGGTGTTGGCACCGACTAACTCGCCGTCTGGCCCTTTGTAGATCACATTCACCGCGCCGATCTGGGCCGCTTCATCCTCAAGCCGGTCGAGCAGCGGGATGACCGCCTGCTTGTGGGGCAGCGTGACGTTGGCGCCAAGGTAGGCGGGTTCGCGCAGCATGGCGACGCGGGCGGGCAACTCGGCGGCGGGCGTGTGCGCCAACTCGTAGTGCGCTGCCAACCCCAGGTGGGCCAGCGCCGCGTTCTGCATCAGCGGCGAGCGGCTGTGGGCGACCGGGTCGCCAATAATGATGATCGTCTTCACTGGCACGCTAACCATGTCGCCTCGTACTGCTGAAATTCCTCAAAGCTGGTGGCGAAATTGTGGGTGCCGTCGCGGGCGCAGTCGGCGACGAAAAAGAGGTAGCCGCCCTGGTCGTCTGGCTTGGCGGCGGCGGTCAGCGCGTCGAGGCCCGGTGCGGCGATGGGGCCAGGGGGCAGACCGGGCCGCAGCCTGGTGTTGTACGCGCTTGCCACCTGGAGGTCGGCCTCGGTCAAGTCTTTGCGCCACCATGTCTGCTCGGCGTCGCTGTAGCCCAGCGCGTACTGCACGGTCGCATCAGCGCCCAAGGTGCCGCCCGAGACGAGCGCCGCATTCGTGGGCTTCAGCCGGTTCCAGAAGACCCCGGCGACGCGGGGCATCTCGTCAACCTTGGCTGACTCGCGCTGCACAATCGCGGCCATCGTCACGATCTGATGCACGTTGACCCCTGGCACCTGCACGCTACGCTCGATGGTGCCGTACTGCTCAACAAAGCGGTCGAGCATCGTGCGAACCACCTGCTCAGCCTCAGTTGGCTGCGGGAAGCGGTACGTGTCGGGGAAGAGGTAGCCCTCAAGGCTGGCGTCGTCGGGCAGCGCGGCGAGCAGGAAATAGTCAGCGCGGAAGCGCTTGCCGTCACGCGCTGCCGCCAGAAAGGTGTCGGCGCTCACGACCCCGGCCTGCTCCAAGCGAGTGGCGATCTCTTCGAGGCGCAAGCCTTCGGGCAACGTCACCTGCGCCTCTGGGATGCGGCTGTTTTGCAGCGCGATGAAGATCTGGCTCATCGTCATCGTGGGGCTAAGGACATAGTGCCCGGTCTGGAGTTTGCCATCGAGGTCTTGCATGCGTGCCAGCAAGGTAAAGAGCGTCGGCTGGCGGATGAGTCCCTCGGCGCGCAGCTTGGTGGCAATCGCGGCGGTACTCTCGCCTGGCGCGACGACAAACTCAACCGGGTCGCCGGAAGCGGCAGCCGGGGCGCGTAGCTCGCCCAGGGCGACGTAGCCGCCGCAGGCGATCACCAGCGCGATTAGGGCCAAGCCCAGCATGAGGGCGCGCACATGGCGCATCAACGCGGGCCTCCTTCGACGGCTGTAGGCTGAATGGGCAGGGGTAGCATCACAGGGGGGATTATAGCACGGGAGATTGGCGGTAAGCGGCAAGCGCCATCAACGCTTGCGGGTCAGCCGTAGGCCACATGGTATAATGCGCGCCGCGATCCCTACATAAAGAAGCCGAATCAGCAGGTGCGCTATGAGCGACTATAACGCCTGGTTTGCTGCACAGGACGACCCGAACGAGCGCTATCCGCTCACCGAGGTCGTCTATTATTCGAAGTCCGGGGGCCTGCTTGAGGTGCAGCACGACCTGACGGCGCTGCGCCAGCGCAGCGCCGCCGAGTGGAAGCAGCTCTTTGAGAGCCGCTGGATGCGAACCTCGTGGCCCTACGGCTCCGGCGTCTGGGGCAAAAAAGAGTGGGTCTGCCCCGGCATCGCCAACGAGAATGTCGTCAGCACCTTCGAGGGCGGCTCGAACCTCTATTGGGCCGAGCGCTTCGGGCGCGAGATTGGGGTCGAGGATCTCTGGATCAAAATGTGTGGCAACAGTCACACTGGCTCATTCAAAGACCTTGGCATGACCGTGCTGGTGAGCGTGGTCAAGCAGATGATTAGCGATGGACAGCCGATCCGCGCCATCGCCTGCGCCTCGACGGGCGATACTTCGGCGGCGTTAGCCGCCTACGGGGCCGCCGCCGGTATTCCCACCGTCGTCTTTCTGCCCAAGGGCAAGGTCAGCACGGCCCAACTGGTGCAGCCCATCGCCCACGGCGCAACCGTCATCTCGATGGATGGCGACTTTGACGCCTGTATGCGCGTGGTGCGCGAGGTTACCGCCGACCCGAATAGCGGGATCTACCTGGCGAACTCGCTCAACTCGCTGCGCGTCGAGGGCCAGAAGACCGTCGGCATCGAAATTGTCCAGCAGTTCGATTGGGCCGTCCCCGACTGGATTGTCATTCCCGGTGGCAACCTCGGCAACATCTTTGCGATGGGCAAGGGGCTGCTGATGCTGCACGACCTGGGACTGATCAGCCGCCTGCCGCGCCTGATCTGCGCCCAGGCCGAAAATGCCAACCCGCTCTACCGCGCTTCGCTGAATGACTGGCGCTTTGAGCCGATGACGGCGCGACCCACCGCCGCCTCAGCCATCCAGATCGGCGACCCGGTGAGCATCAACCGGGCGATTAGCACGCTCAAGCGCTTCGACGGCATTGTCGAGCAGGCCAGCGAGCAGGAGCTGGCCGACGCCGCCGCACGCGCCGACCGCACCGGCGCCTACGCCTGCCCGCACACCGGGGTGGCGCTCGCCGCGACGATCAAGCTGATTAACCGGGGCGTGATCAACAAGACCGACCGCGTCGTCGTCCTCTCGACCGCCCACGGCCTCAAGTTCAGCCGCTTCAAGGTTGACTACCACGAGCGCACCCTCCACGAGGTCACCAGCAGCTTCCCCAACCCGCCCATCGAACTGCCCGCCGACGCCGACGCGGTGCGCCGTGCGCTTGAGCCGCAGCTAGACCGGCTGACGGCGGGCCGTAGCTGATTTGAGGCTAGGCCATAGCGGCGAACATGCGCCACTGGTTTTTACCACGAAGCTCACGAAGCCCACGAAGACCGAACCGCTTTTTGTTTCGGTCTGTGTTGCCCACATACGCCTTTTCGGGAAGTTGTTGCCGTTGTTGGGGTGCCCCTTGTGGGCACCCACAAGGGGCACCCCTAACAAGAACCCCATGCCCATGCACGCCAAAGATTTCCGCAACCTCGTTGCCAGCCTCGCCCGCGCCGGTGAGCCGACGCCCCCCCGCTGCCCCCACGCTGTCGAGTGTGGGGGCTGCGCTTTTCAGGATCGCCAGTACGCGGCGCAGGTGACGGCCAAGCGCGAGGCGCTCGTGCGTCTCTTCGGCGAGGCGGGGCTGCTGAATGAGGCGGAGTTGGCCGCTTTCGAGGTGGTGGCTTCGCCGGATGCCTACGGCTACCGCACCCGCATGGACTACGTCGCCACCAAGGGGCGCTTTGGACTGCGCGCCCGTGGCAAGTTCAACTTTATCGTCGAACTGACGGAGTGCCATCTCATCCCGCCGCAGGCGTTCGCCGCCGCGAAGCTGGTCTGGGAAACCGCCCGCGATCTGGGGCTGCCCGACTACAACATTCGCACCCACGAAGGTTTTTTGCGCTACGTGGTCGTGCGGCGCAGTCCTGCGGACGAGTTTCTGATCGCCGCCGTGACGGCGGCTGGCCTCTACGAGGCCGAGGTGGCCCAACTGGCGACGGCGGCCCTAGACTGTCCCGGCGTCGTGGGCTTCCACTGGCTGCTCAACGACACGCTCACCGACCTCTCGTTTGGCACGCCCGTGGCCCACTGGGGCGCCGCCGAGCTGGCGATGCAAGCGGGCATCGCCACGCTGGCCGTTGGCCCCAACACCTTCTTCCAGAACAATGTCCACCTGCTCGAAGCGCTGCTCGACGCAGTGCGCGACGCCGCGACGGCGCCGCCCGGCCTGGCCGAGACGACCGTCGCCGACCTTTACGGCGGCGTCGGCAGCATCGCGCTTCAGCTTGCGCCCCACGCGGGCGCGGTCGTCTGTGTCGAGTCTGTGGCCGAAAGCGCCGCCCTGATCGAGCGTAACGCCGCCGCCAACGGGGCACCGAACGTGCGCGCTGTCGCCCAGGATGTGCTGCCCTTCTTGCGCGAACAGGCGGCGGGCGCATTTCGCGTGGTGGTCGCCGACCCGCCACGGGTTGGCCTTGGCCCCGAGGTTTGCGCCGAATTGCTCCGTGTCGCCCCCGAGCGCATCGTCTACGTCTCGTGCAACCCGCTAACCCATGTCGAAGATCTGCGCGCCCTGCGGGCTGGCTACCGCATCCACGCGCTGCGGGGCTACGATATGTTCCCGCACACG
>CAIWXH010000186.1 GCA_903916565.1 uncultured Oscillochloris sp.
ACGAGCCCGGCGCGGTAGCGGGCCACGAGGGCGTCGAGCGCTTCGTCGGTGCGGGTCGGCGCGTGGTGATAGAGGAAGAGGCGCTGCGTCTTCGCCTCAAGCGCCAGCTCAATCGCGTCTTCGACCCGACTATGCCCGTAGTCCTCGACATGCTCGTCGCGGGTGTAGGGGGCGCTGTGGACGAGTACGTTGGCCCCACGCGCAAAGCCCACCGCCTGCTCCCAGATCTGATCGTCGATGTAGCGCACATCGGTGATATAGACCAGGGCGCGCGCGCCCTCCTCGATGCGGTAGGCCCAAATCGGCGAATGCCTGCGCTGACTGAAGGGCAGCGCGCGCACGGTCAGCCCGCCAATGTGCAGCGGCTCAGTCGAGATGGGCTGAAAGCTGTGGGTTGCGCCGATATGGGCTAGCCCGTAGACGGGCGAGTAGACCGGCGAGAGCATGCCGTCGTAGACCATCTCCAGCGAGCCGCGTGTGCTGTCGGGGCCGTAGATGTGCAGTCGGTTGCCGGGCGTATGCACCACGCCGGGGAACGGCAGGCCGAGGATATGATCCCAGTAGGTGTGCGTAATCAGGAGCGTTAGTTCACCGCGACCCTGGCGAAACTCGCTCTCCATCAGCTTATCGCCAAGCTGACAAAAGCCGGTGCCGGTATCAATCACCACCAGTTCGCCGTCGGCACCGTAGACCGCCGCGCAGCAGGTGTTGCCGCCGTAGCGCAGATAGTTCACCCCAGGCGTCGGCACATAGCCGCGTACCCCCCAGAACTGAAGTTTCATTGGTCGTTCCTTCTGGTGAGGGTCAGCCCTTCATAGGCGGCCTGAATGGTGAGGCCGGGGCGGGCCAGGGTGCGTTGCTCGGCGACGATCTGGTCAAGCTCGTCATCGGTGCGGTGGGGGTCGTGGTGAAACAGCAGCAACTCTTTGACCCCCGCCTCCTCGGCGATTTCGCGGGCCTGGTTGGCGGTGCTGTGGCCCCAGTGGGGAAAGCGGGCGTACTGCGCGTCGGTGAACTGCGAGTCGTAGAGCATCCAGTCAGCGCCACGCGCCAACTCGATGATGCGCTGGCGCATCTCGGCCAGTTCGCGCAGTTGGTCGTGACTATTGAGCGGGGGTTTCCCCGTCCAGTCGATGCGCTCGTCGCCAAAAAGCACCGTGTGGAAGGGGCCGGTGTCGGGGATGAAGACCAGCGCGGCCTCATCGGTTTCAAGCCGGTAGGCGAGCGCCCGGTAGGGGTGGTTGGCAGGGGCGGTACGCACGCGCACTGGCCCAAGCTCGAAGCACACCCCATCGTGAATCTCGTGGAAGTGCAGCTCGGCACGCAAATTGTCCATACTGACCGGCATCAGCGGGTCGCTGAGCGCGTTCGCAATCGTGGTTCGCAGGCTCGACTGGGTACGCAGCAGGCCGTAGATGTCGAGGCGACAGTCGGGCTGATCGAGCGGGGCAAAGAACGGGAAGCCAATAATGTGATCCCAGTGCGTATGGGTGATCAGCATATCAATCGCGCAAGGGGGCACTGGTTCGCGGGCCAAGCTATCGCCAAGCTGGCGCAGACCGGTGCCGGCGTCGAGGATGATGCAGCGCTTGCCGACGCGCACCTCCACACAAGTTGTATTGCCGCCGTAACGTAGTACGTCGGCGCGAGCCACCGGGTATGAGCCTCGGGTTCCCCAAATGCGTGCAATCATCGTCGAGTCCACTCTCGCAAGCGACCACCAGACCTTAGTGTACAGGATGAACGCAACCGCCTTGTGTCTTTACGTATGCCAGCGAGCGGGGACTACGTGCTATCATACTTGTATCTGCCCACAAGCTGAAAGGAAGCCGTATGACCCGGATTAGGATCGGGGTGCAGTTGCACCCTCAGCATACCACCTGGGCCTCGTTCAGCGCGGCTGTGCGCCACTTCGAGGCGTTGGGCTGCGACACGATCTGGAACTGGGACCACTTCTTCCCGCTCTACGGCGAGCCGCAAGGCCCCCATTTTGAGGGCTGGACCACGCTCTCGGCCATGGCGACCCTTACGACCCGCGCCGAGGTGGGCTGCCTCGTGACCTGTAACAGCTACCGCAACCCGGCCCTTCTGGCGAATATGGCCAAGACGGTTGACCATATCAGCGGCGGGCGGTTGATCTTGGGCCTCGGCGCGGGCTGGTTCGAGCGCGATTATACGGAGTACGGCTACACGTTCGGTACCGCACCCGACCGGCTGCGCGCCTTGAAGGAGGCGCTGCCGATCATTCAGCAGCGCTGGGCGGTGGATGTGCCGCCGCCGACGCGCCCCATCCCCATTCTGATCGGCGGCGGCGGCGAGAAGGTCACTCTGCGGCTCACGGCGCAGCATGCCCAGATCTGGCACGGCTTCGGCCCGGTCGAAACCTTCAAGCATAAGTGCGCTGTGCTCGACGCGTGGTGCGCCCAGCTTGGCCGCGACCCGCAGACGATTGAGCGCAGCGTCTCGCCCAGCAAAGGCGAGAGCCTGGACGCTTTTCTGGAGGCGGGTGCGACCCATTTTATTCTCGGCGTGGGCGAGCCGTGGGATTATGCGGCGGTCGATGCGGCGCTACGCTGGCGCGAGGGGGTGGCAACACCCTGACGAGGGAAGTGGGAGACAAGGGGAGTGGGGGAGTCGCTCGCTGCGCTCGCTTGGGAGACAAGGGGACAAGGGCATCACGCCCCTTGTCCCCTTGTCCCCCGCTCCCCTCACCGCAGCGTCGCGTAATACTCGCTCACCAGATCCCTAAAGCTCTTGCCGTAGACGCCCAGATAGTCGGCGGAGCCAGCGGCGCGACCGCTGCCAGTCTGGTAAAGCCGGTTGAACTTGTCCCAGCCGTAGGTGCGGGTCAGATAATCGACGAAACCAGCCCACATATCGTAGGCCACATCGAGGTTATCCCTGCCCAGAGCCGAAAGGCTGCCCGTGTAGCCAGCCTGGTAAAGCTCGGCGGCGCGGGCGTGGAACGAGGTGGCCCCCGAGAGGCTGAGCCAATATTCGCCGGAGATCCAGGTGGCGAGACCTTCCAGCAAGATGTTGTCAGCCCGCGCCTGGGCCTCTTTGCTGTACGCCTGGGCCTGCAAGGCGTGGCCTAGCTCGTGCGAAAGAACGACCAGCGCGTGGTGCTGATCCTCGCCGGGCCGGTAGTAGATGCGAACGTTGGTGTCGCCGTGGGTGTAGGCGATGCCACGGGTGCCGCGCCCCGGTGCCTGACTGGCGGCGTACACGCCAACCGAAACGCGGGCCTCCAAGGGCACAGCAAAGCGCTTCTGCATATAGCTGAGGGCACGCTCGGCCTTCAGCGCCAGCGCGGCGACCTCGTCGGCGCTGTAGGTGCCACGGCCAACGTAGAAATCAAGGCGCCGCCCCGTAGAGATGAGTTCGCCGGGTAGCTCGATGCCACGGCCAGGGAGGAAGCTGGTCGGCGCGAGCTTGGGTAGCCCGCTCTCAGGGACTTCGCGGCGCACCAGGGTGGGGGCGGGCGGGATCGGCGTGGTGGTCGGGGCGACCGGCGTAGCAGCGGGGTCGGCTGCTTGGGCGACGACGATGGGTACAGCGTTGGTGGCTGAGGGACTGCTGCCAGGGGCTGCGCCAAGCAGCAGGCAGAGCAGTAGCAGACTACTGAGGCAAACCAGCGCGGCCATGGCGCGGTGCGTACGGAACACTAGGCAAAGCTCCTCTGGCACGGACAGGGTGCCAGTAGCGGTTACGGCGTGCAGAAAAGTAACGATGCTTATACCACGGGGCATCCACCGTGTCAAACTGGTGGGGCGCAACGATCTACCCAAGCATGTCGAGTTGGGCGCGTGCGTAGGCCACCACCTCGGCGACGGTGCGCCCGTCAGCGCCAGGCACAAGCGCGTCAGGGTTGCGGCGCGAAAGTTGGAGCAGGACGCCCCGCAGGCCGCGCCGCGCCTCGGCGCGGTTGCCGAGCTTCTGCCAGATGCCGACCATGCCCAGGCTGCCCAGCACCCAGGTCGGGTCAAGGTAGACGCTGCGCCGATAAGCGCTCAGGGCGGCATCGAGGTCGCCTGTGTTCTCAAAGACCTGACCCAGCAGGAAGTGAGGGGCGGCCCGCAGCGGTGTCACGGCCAGCGCTATCTCGGCGGCATGGCGGGCGCTGGTCCAATCGCCCCGGTTCGCCGCGACCCAGCCCGCGACCAGGGGATCGGGGGCCGGTGGCGTCGGCGGGTCAAGCAGCGCCACTGGCGGCGCCGCACGCTGCACCGGCGCAACCTGGGGCGTGGACGTACGGGCGGGCGACAGCTTGACCGGCTGGAGGTTGGGCGGCGGGAGCGCCACCGCTGGCAGCCCTGGGCTCACCGTCACAAACGCCGGGGCGTTGAGCGGCTTTCGATAGAGTACCGCCCCCGGCACGTTATACGTCTCGAAGGCCCGGTAGGTCTCGGCGTGTGGCTCGGCGTGGCCCACCACCAACCAGCCGCCCGGTGCCAGCGCACCATAGAAGCGTTCGGCCACCTGCCGCGTCGTCGCCTCGTCAAAATAGATCGTCACATTGCGGCAGAAGATCATGTCCAGGGCGACGGTGCCGTTTGCTACCAGCGGATAGGAAGGTTCAGCCAGATTGAGCGGGACGAAAATCACTTGGCGGCGCAGCTCGGGCTTGAGGCGCCAGCGCGGGCCATCGGCGCTGAAGAAGCGCGTGCGAGTCGCCTCAGGCGTGTCGCGGAACGACCACGAGCCGTAGAGCGCCTCGCGTGCCCGCTCAAGAAACTTCACATTCAGATCCGTCGCCAGAATGCTGACCTGCCACGCCTCGTTGGGCGGCAGCGCATCAGCCAGGGTCATCGCCAGCGAGTACGGCTCCTCGCCCGTCGCGCAGCCCGCGCTCCACAGCCGCAGACTACGCACCGGGCCGCGCCGCCGCATCAGTTCAGGCAGAATATGCTCGCGCAGGGCGGCGAACTGGGCAGCGTTGCGGAAGAAATAGGTCTCGCCAATCGTCAGATGGGTCAGCGCCTGCTCCCACAGCGCCCCGCCCGCCGCCATCTCGACATAAAGTGTCGCCAAGTCAGCAAGGCCAAAGTCATTGGCGGCTTGGCTCAGGTTGTGGGTCAAGTCAGTGCGCCGCTGGTCGGGATAGGCGAGGCCCGCCCTGGTTACGAGCAGCGCACGGAAGCGCTGGTAGAGTTCGTCGCTCAGTGGCAGATCCATTGCGGTTAGCGCTCCACGCGCATACGCGCCGGTTCAACATTCGCCACTGTTGTGAGTACCGCCGCCGCCAGCCCGCCAAGGGGCAGGGTCAGCGCGACGGCGCCCATCGCACGGGCGGCCTGCGGCATGCCATAGACGACGCAGGTGGCCTCATCTTGGCCGAAGGTCGCCGCGCCAGCCTGACGCATCCGGGCGAGGCCATTGGCCCCATCGTCGCCCATGCCGGTCATAATCACGCCTACCGCCCGAGCGCCATAGAAGCGGGCAACCGTCTCGAACAGCAGATCGGCGCTGGGACTGTAGCGGTCGTCGGGCAGGCAGGGCTGCGGTCGCGCCAAGTGGCGCCCGCTGACCACCAGATGGGCGTCGTCGGGGGCGAAATAGACGTGACCCGCCAGCAGGCGCGTTTCGGCCTTCACGATTCGCGTCGGCAAAGGTACCACCGAGGCGAGCCAGTCTACCAGGGCCGCCGTAAAGCCACGGGCGATGTGCTGGACGACCAGGATGGGCAGCGGGAAGACTGGCCCCAGCCCGGACAGCAGAGTCTGGAGCGCCGCAGGTCCGCCGGTCGAGGCGGCCACGGCCACGACTTCGGGCGGGCTACCGGGGGTGGTCAGCGCGGGCATGCTGATGGGCGTCACGGAGCGGGGTGAGTGGCGCGTCACCACCCGCACCCCCGCCATCAGGCGCATCATCCGCAGGAAGGTGTCACGCTCGGCGGTGCCGGTGGCGCTGAGCAGGCCACCTGGCTTCCGCACCACCGCCAGTGCGCCAGCGGCCAGCGCCTGCATCGAGCGCTTGTCGGCATCGCCCGCGCTATTGCTGAACATGACAATGGGCGTCGGGCAGCGCTGCATAATCTGCCGCGTCGCCTCGTAGCCATCCATAATCGGCAGATGCACATCCATCGCGATGACGCTTGGGCGCAGCGCTAGGGTTGAACTGACGGCGGTGCCGCCGTTATCGGCGGTGCCCACAACTGAAAAGCCGCCTGCGGCTTTCAGTATGGCGACGATCAGCTCACGCTGGGTGGGCGAGTCTTCGACGACAAGCACCCGAATGGGCTGCTGCTCCATAACCAATCCATCTGACTGTTCAGCGATCACTGACCGCACGGGCGGCCAGTGCCTCGGGATCGAGCACCACCACCGCCTCGTCGCGGTCGCGCAGCAGGCCAAGCACCAGGGCGCTGCCATCAACAAAGGGGGCGAAGCTGGCGGACGGGAAGCGCCGCACCGCATCGACCTCGTCAACCAGCAGGCTATGCGTGGGCACGCCAACCCCAAGGACAATCACTTGGCTCGTCAGGTCTGCGGCGGGCGGCTCCCCCAGAATAACACGTCCGTTGAGAACCGGCACGAAGGTGCCTCGTAGGTTGAGCAGCCCGCAGAGCGTGGGCGGCGCATCTGGCACCACGGTCAGCGCAGGCAGGCGCACCACCTGAAGCACCGCGTCCAGCGGCAAGGCGTAGGTCTGGCGCCCCACTTTGAAGGTGACGACCAGCGGGGCGGTAGCGGTATCGGTACGCGCCGGGGCATCGGCGATCATACGGTTCTCATTTCGCTAGATAAGGTTTCAGGTGTCGGGTCTCAGGTTTCAGGCCGAACGTAGCAGAAAGCCCTGCGCGTGCCCAAACTGTAAAGCAGCTACGAACCTTGTCAAAGGGATTGAATCTGACCCCTGACCCTTGACCCCTGACCTCAGATCAACTGGGCGATGGTATCGAGCAACGTCTGCTGATCAAAGGCGCGTTTGACGATATAGGCGTCGGCGCCCGCCGCCACACCCCGCTCGCGGTCGGCGGGGCTGTCGAGCGAGGTGACAAGCACCACCGGGAGGTGCCGCAGCTTAGTGTCAGCCCGCACCTGGGTGGTCAGATCAAAGCCGTTGAGTCGGGGCATGTCGATGTCGCTCAACAAGAGATCGCAGCCCCCGTCGTCCACCAGCCGCCGCAGCGCCTCGAACGCCTCCTGTCCATCAGTCGCTAGGCAGACGGTATAGCCAGCCGCCTCAAGGATATTCTTCTCAAGCGTGCGCGTGGTGATCGAGTCGTCGGCGACGAGGATCACCGGCACGCGCCCATGCTCCTCGTGCGCCGCCGTGATGCCGATGGTGCGCTGTGCGCCCGCAGCGGCCCGCACCAGATCGACCACGTCGAGGATCGGCACCACGCTGCCGTCGGCGAGGATCGTGGCCCCAGAGAGGAAGCGCACCCGCGTCAGGGGTGTCGGCAGCCGATGCACGACCAGCTCTTGCTCGCCGAGGATTGCATCGACCAGACAGGCCACCTGGCGGTCGCCGTTGCCCAAAATAAGCGCCAGCCCGTGGATATCGGCGGCGGGCCGTTCACTTGCCAGGCCCAGCAGATCCTTGAGCGTGGCGAGGGGCAGCGGACGCCCATCGTAGCGCAGCACCGGGCGCCCCTCTAGGGTCTGAATCTGGCCGGGGGCCAGCATCACAATGCGCTGCACCGCATCGAGGGGCAGCACGTAGGTGTGTTCCGCCGCCCGCAGCAGCAGCCCGTGCGAACTGGTGAGCGACAGCGGCACATCAATCGTGAAGATCGTCCCCTGCCCTGGCTGGCTCGCCACCAGCACCCGCCCGTGCATCCGCTCCACCCGAGAGCGCACCACATCCAGGCCAACGCCGCGCCCCGACAGGGCGCTGACGGTCTGCCGGGTCGAGAAGCCCGCCAGGAAGATCAGGTCGGACAGTTCGGTCGAGGCGGCACGCTCGACATCGGCCAGTCCCATCAGCCCCGAGGCGATTGCCCGCCGCCCAACCGCCTCAATGTCAAGGCCGCAGCCATCGTCGGCGAGCGCAATGGTGAGGCGGTCGCCGCTTACAGAGGCGCGCAGCGTGACTGTGCCGACGGCGGCTTTGCCAGCGGCGATGCGGTCGGCGGGCGCCTCAATTCCGTGGTCGATGGCGTTGCGGAGCAGGTGCATAAACACCTCACGCAACTGCTCAAGCACCTGCCGGTCGGCCTCCGCGCCATGGTCATCCACCTCAAGCATGGCCTGCTTGCCAGCGGCCCGCGCCATCTCGCGCAGTTGCAGGCGCAGCGGCTTGACCAAAGTGTCCAGCGGCAGCATCCGGGTGCGCCGAATCTGCGCGTGGAGCCGGTCGGTGACGGCGGCGAGGCGGGTCTGATCTTCGGTCGCCTGACGCGCCAGGCGACCCACATTCGTCGTCAGTTCGGCAATCAGCGTATTGGCCTGCTCCAGCGCATCGAGCAAGACCTCGTGTTCGAGGCCGACCCGCTGCTGTGGGTGCGTCCCCGGCTGCCCCGCCAACGTGGGGTGTCCGTCGCCAGCGTCGTAGCCGTTAAGGTGATGCACCACCGGCATGACGGCGGGCGCATTCTCGCGTAGGCGCATCAGGGCAGGGCTAAGGCGTCGCCACATCCGTCGCCAGCGGGCCGGTAGATCGTGAAGGCTCTGGGCCTCACGGGCCAACTGGCGGGCGCGCAGCGAGCAGGTCATCAGCTCACCGGCCTCGTTCATCAGACCGTCGAGTACACTAACTGTCAGTCGCACGGTCTCTTCGCCCACAAACGCTTGGCCGCCCCGTGCGCCTGTGGCCTCGGGCGGTGGCTCACTAGGGGGCACGCTGCGCGGGGGAACTTCGCCCATGGGCTGCGCGACGACCGGGGCAGGTGGCGCAACGACCGGGGCAGGTGGCGCGACAATCGACGCAGGTGGCGCGACAATTGGCGCAGACGGTGTGACAACCGTGTCAGCACTCGACGCAGTGGGCACTGCTGGGTGGGCTGCACGGCTCAGCGTCGCCAGCAACTCGCTGTAGGCGCTCGCGGCGGGGTCGTGTCCAGGCGCCGCCTGCTCCATCAAGACGCCAATGGCGTCGAGGGCGGCATAGACCGGGTCGCAGACCTCGGGCGTCGGCCCAATTGCGCCCTGACGCATCGCGGCGAAGATCTCCTCGATGCTGTGGGCGATCTGCTCGATCCCAGTCATCCCTGCGGCCCGCGCCCCACCTTTAAGACTATGCGCCTCGCGGAAAAGCTGGTCGAGGCGGGTGCGCCGATCTGGATGCTCAGGCTCGCGCTCCAAGTCCAGGAGCAACTCACCCGCAGCCTGGCGGTGCTCCGCCTGCTCCGCCTGAAATGCGGCAAAGACATGGGCCATAATGTCGGCATCTGAGAGCATAGCGATATGTCCAGTCCTCGATGCGTAAAGAGAGTCTCAGGGAGGGCTTGGCCCTCCCTAGAAAACAGTCTGTGGGGTTCGTAGTAGCGGCTTCAGCCGCGTCAGGGACGCATTGGGGGGCTGAAGCCCCCACTACGAACGGTCCACCTGACTCCTGAAACCTAGCACCTGAAACCCGGCCTACAGCCGATAGGCCGCAACCACCTTCTGAAGATTCTGCGCGAGCGTGTGCAGGTCTTGGGCGGCGCGTTCGGCCTGGCGGGTGCTGGCGAGCGCCTGCGTCGTGGCCTGCTGGATGCTGCCCATCGCCTGTCCAATCTGCTCCATGCCTGCCATTTGCTGCTGGGCTGCCGCCGCCATCTGTATATTAGCCTGCGAGCCGCCCTCAACCTCGCCGGCGATGCGGTGGATCATCTGCCCCGCCTGACTAGCCAGCTTCGCCCCGCTCTCCACGCCCTTGGTGCCCTCTTCCGTCACCAGCACCGCCGCATTCGTCGCCCGCTGAATGTCCGAGAGAATCTCGCGCACCTGCCCCGTCGCGCCCTTGCTGCGCTCGGCCAGTTCACGCACATGCTGGGCGACGACCGCAAAGCTCTTACCCTGCTCGCCCGCCCGCGCCGCCTCGATGGCCGCATTCAGGGCCAGCAGATTGCTCTGGTCGGCCAACTCCGAGACGGTAGTGATGATGCTGCCAATCGCCTGCGTCTGCTCGGCCAGCCCCAAAATCGTCTGGGCGATAGTCTCGACGCGGGTGCGGATTTGCGCCATGCCGGTCACCGTCTCTTCAACCGCCTGGGTGCCCTGGCGCGAAATCGAGAGCGCGTTCTGGCTGTCCTGGGCGACCTGTGCGGCCTGCTGCGCCGTCTGCATCGCAATCGCCTTCACCTCTTCAATGGTCGTGGTGGTCTGGGTGATCGCCGCCGACTGCTCGGCTGCCGAGGCGGCCTGCTGTGTGGTGGCGGCCAAAATCTCTGCCGCCGATGCCGCGATGTTCGCATTCGCCTGCAGCACCTGGCTGGTGATGCTGTGCAGCCCTTCGACCATCGTGTTCAGGTCAGCGCCGATGCGCTGCAGATCCGCATCGCCCTGGGGCGAGACGCGGGCCGTCAGGTCGCCCGACGCCACTTTGCTGATGAAGCCGCTATAGACATTCACCGCCTGCTGCAAGTCCGCCCGCACCTGGCGCTCCTGTTCATTGCGCCGCTCCTCAACCTTGCGCGCCTCTTCTTGGGTTAGGCGCGAATGCTTGAGTTGCTCGACCATCTGGTTGAACTGCTCGGCCAAGTAGCCCAACTCGTCCTTGGTGTTCAGCTCGACCCGGCGGTCGAAGTTGCCGCCCGCGACATCGCCGGTCGCGCTCGCCAGTTTGTTGATGTTGCGTGCAATCGCGGCGGAGAGCATAAAGCCAAGCGTACCAGCGACCAGCACCAGCACAATGGTGAAGCCGATCACAAGGCTGCTTGCGGTACCGTACGCGCCACGTACCGCATTGAACGCCTCATCGCCCTGAGTCGCGACAATCGTGCGAAGCTCGGCGCTTGCGGCAACTAGCGCTTCGAAACTGGTAGTCATGGAGGTGAAGATCGTCGTGGTAGCGTTGGTGTCCCCACGGGTGTGGGCGGGGAGCAACTCGGCGTTGGTGCGCTGCTGAAAGCTGCCCCACTCATCAACAATCTTCGTATAGGCCGCCCGCTCATCATCAGCAGCGACCAGCGACTTATAGTCGCTAAGCATGGTCGCCATCTCGCGCTCCTGCGTCTGCAAGTCGGCGAGGGTCTTGGTGATGTCTGCGTCGGTGGTATAGATCAGCAGGGCGGCCTGTAACCCGTGATAGCGATTGACGATGCGCCGCATATCAGAGGCCATGTTCATTGTCGGGATCGTATTCGTCTGAATAAAAATGGCCTTCTCGTTCATCGCGGCCATCTGGAAGAGCGACGTGGCGCCAAGGATAGCCATCATGAGGAGCAGAAAGCCGAAGGAGAGGAGCAGTTTAAGTCGGATAGTGAGCCGCATAATAAGCCTCGTTGCTGGCACTTTCTGATGCTGTAGCGTTGGGACACACGTGTTGCGCCCGTACAATCCGTTAGACAAGGTTCAGAATCGGCGGTTCTGGCTTGACCGTTCGTAGTTTGGGCTTTAGCCCATTGCGGTGGTCTATACGCGGCTGAAGCCGCTACTACGAACGTAACGTTGATTTGGAACCTTGCCTTAGCGTCCACCCCTAGCGAGCGGCCTGCTCAAGCGCTTGGGCAACGGTCGCGCAGAGTTCTAAGGTCGCATCGTCCTTAAAGAGATAGTCGTCGGCACCCAGGTCAATCGCCCGCTGCACGCTATCCACATTGTCGCGATGGGTAAGCATCACAACCGGGATGGGGGCAGTAAGCCGGTGCCGCTTGAGGCGCCCGAGTACCTGATACCCGTCGAGCGAGGGGAGGTCGATGTCCAACAGAATCATGCGTGGATTCGTCGCACAGGCTTGGCGCCAGCCCGCTACACCATCACCAGCCACGGCAACGCTGTAGCCGGCGCGTTCAAGCATCAGCTTGAAACTGAGCGCCTGGCTTTGACTATCCTCAATCAGGAGGATGTCGGCGATGAGTAGGATGTCGGCAGTGTCATCCATAATTAGGAACCCAGATGAAGCGCCAGGCTACGGGACAATCCACACCTGACGTGCCCCCTAGCGTGGGCACCAGATGGTCTATGGTTCTAGCTGTCGGCCTCGCTATTGACCGCCAGGGCCGGATCGGCAAAGAGGGCGACAGGGTCAAGATGTAGGCTGAGATCAGCGTCAACCCCGCGAATCCAGACGATCCCGTGCCCCGAGGAGGCGGAGGGCGCAGGCACGAGCGCGGCAGTGTGTCCATGCACGGCGACTACACTATCAGCCACTAGACCCAGTTCACGGTCGTCACTCCAGACGATCAGCAGCATCGCCCCTGGAACCGGCGGTTCGACCGCAAGGCCGAGTAAGGGGCGCAGGTCGATGGCCGTAATCAGGCGGCCACGGACATTCACGAGGCCGCAGATAAACGGCGGCACCGCCGGAAGGGTTGTGTACGCACCGAGGGGCTGCACCTCGCGCACCACGGTGGCAGGCAGACTGTAGCTGCTGTCGCCAAGGTGAAACGTGAGGGTCACCGCACCGTTCGTTTCGGCGACACCATCCTCTTGGATGGCGAGCGCACGTGCACGGGCGGTGAGGATTGGCTCCGCCTCTGGGTCTTCAAACAGCTTCCGTAATTCCATGGTGCCCTCTGAGTTTGCGCTAAGTCTGTTCAAAGCCTGGATGGCTTGCACGCCCCTTCGTGAACATTGTAACACTGGCTGATTACCAGAATTCCACCAGAGGTCGGCGGGCCAATGGTATGGAAAGTAACGATGGTGCCTCGTACCATTGACGTACGGGCACTCATATTGCTGTGGGTACTCACGTTGCGGCGGAGCGCCAATGGGGTTTCGGTCGAGTTGCTTCGCTACTGATGCCCGTAGAGTAGCAGCCGAGTGTAGTGCGCGATCACGCCAGGGCGGGGCGTCTGGGCGAAGCGGTCGTTATCGACACCAAAGATCACCTCAGGCTCGTGCAGGGCGTAGCGCTCGACGGCGGCAGCGTCAAGGTCGCGCAACGCCCAAGCCAGTTCGAGCATACGCTCGGGGGGCATGTCCGTCTGCGTATAGTTGGCGAGGGTGCCGGTAAGCCGCTCGGCGGCGAGAAAATTGGCGAAGTAGCCACGGTCGCGGAGGGCTTGGGCAATGGCGATCAAGACCGTCTGCTGGCGCCCGCCGCGTTCGAAGTCGCTGTCGGGGTGCCGGATACGGGCGTAGGTGAGCGCGGTGGCACCATCCATCAACAGGGGGCCAGGGCTGAAGCTCACGGTGGTGGTGCGCCGGTCGAGCGTCGGGAAGAGTTCGTCAACCAGGGGTTGTGCGACTTCGACCGTAATCCCGCCGATGGCGTCAACGAGGGCCGCGAAGCCCTGGAAGTCGGTCACCGCGACATAGTCAATGGACAGCCCAAGGAACTCGCCCACCGTGACGCGGGCCAGGGCCATCCCGGTACCCGGCGGGCCGTCGTGTTCGCCCCAAAGGTAGGCCGCGTTCAGGCGGTTGTGGTCGTAGCCAGGAATCGGCACCCAGAGATCGCGGGGCAGCGAGAGCACGGCGACGCGCCGACTGGCCGGGTCAATTCTGACCACTAGGATGGCATCGCTACGCGGGATAACCTCCTCGCCAGGGCGCCGGTCGGTACCGAGGAGCAGCACGGTGACGGGCTGGGGGACGCTCGCAACGCCTACGGTGGGCAGGGCGAGCAACGAGGGCACGCGGTTGCTGCGGGTCATGCTGGGCGCCGGGGTGACCACCATCGCCTGGAGGTTGCGTCCAACGCCAAGCGTAATCTGAAGCAAGACCCCAGCGACGATGATGATGGTCACGGTCGTAAGCAGCAAGGCCATGCCGACGGGTTGCCTGCGGCGCGACGGGGCGGGGCGATCTGTGTGATCCACAGTGGCTCCAGCGGACGCCGCCCTTGGCGGTGTCCCTACGGCGTATGACAAGGTTTCAGGGGTCGGGTTTCAGGTTTCAGGCCGAACGCATCAGCAAGCCCTACGTGTCCCAAACTGTAGCAGCTACGAACCTTGCCTAGCGTGGGGAATTATAGCGCCAGCGCGCAAGTTGGCACGCTCTAGCTTGCCCATGCTATACTGCCCACACTGTATCGTTACGCTAGGGGTGCGCCATGACCGCGATCACGGACGAAATCGAACGCCTGGGGACTGCGTCGGATAGCTGGCCCATGGTGCGCGGGCTGCTCGTGGGTGCCTTGGTCGGCGTCACCGTCGCCGGGGTGGTTGTTCTCGCGCTGACGGTTCAGGCCCGTCGTTCGGCGCATCGCCAGCGCCCCACGCCGCCACCCCTCGGGACAGAGCCGACGCCCTAGTACACGTCGGCGGAAATGCGCGGCAGGTTTTGTACCACGAAGATCACGAAGATCACGAAGGCCGAACCCCTTGCTGCGGCGCTCCGTGACTGACAAAAATCACCGCGCACCCCTACAGGAACTTCCAGAAAGCTGTCCTAGTATGCACCGCTTGTAAACGAGGAGACTGGGATGTTCGATCTCACCTATTTCATTTATGCCCTGCCCGCCATGCTTTTCGCCATGTGGGCGCAGCACCAAGTCAAATCGGCCTACCAGAAATGGTCGCAGGTGCCGAGCGCCAAGCGGCTCAATGGGATGGACGTAGCCAAGACCCTGATGCAGAACGAGGGGCTTGAGTATGTGAGCGTCGAGCGGATTGGCGGGACGCTGACCGACCACTACGACCCACGCGGCAAGGTCATGCGGCTCTCGGATAGCGCAACGCAGCCGTCGGTGGCGGCGATGGCGATTGTTGCCCACGAGCTTGGCCATGCCGCCCAAGACCGCGAGGGCTACTTCTGGCTGCGGGCGCGGGCCGGGATCGTCGGCATCGCCAATCTCGGCTCCAACCTGGGCACGGTACTCTTTTTTATCGGTATGATGCTGGGCGCTGTCGCCAGTGGTGGCACGGGCCAGCTTGGCCGTACCATCGCCATCGCCGGGGTGATCCTTTTCTCGGCTGCCGTGGCCTTCACGCTGGTCACCCTGCCGGTAGAGTTTAACGCCAGCGCACGGGCCAAAGACATGCTCAAACGCAACGGCCTCGTAACCGTCGAGGAGTCGACCGGCGTCAACGCCGTACTCAACGCGGCTGCGCTGACCTATGTGGCCGCCGCCGCCCAGTCAATTGCCCAGTTACTCTACTTCATCAGCATTCTTAACCGACGGAGGGACTAAGTACGATGGATGACGATCTGCAACGGAAGTTTGTCCACGGCCTCATCAATCTGCTGCTCAGTATCGTGGCTGCCAGACTCGCCACCTACCTGACGAACAAGATCCTTGGTGCCCCCGAGGATCAGAAAAAGCTCGAATTCTAGCTCACCCCCGAAGCCGCCGGTAGAACCGGCGGCTTCTTCACATGGCCCGACGCAAAGCCTATGACAACGCCGACCGGCTCGCTCGAACCAGACCTCCTCGTCCATGACCGCTATCGCGTCGTGCGTCAGATCGGGCGCGGTGGCATGGGTGCGGTCTACGAGGCCGTGGACTCGCGCCTCGGCAACACGGTGGCGCTCAAGCAGACCCTGGTGCGTGGCGCACAGCTTGACGACGCCTTCGCCCGCGAGGCCCGCCTGCTCTCGTCGCTGCGCCACCCGGCGCTGCCTGTGGTTAGCGACTACTTCGCCGAGGGCGAGGGCCACTTCCTGGTGATGCAGTTTATCCCCGGCACCGACCTGGGCACGTTAATGGCGCAGCGCAGCGCCCCTTTCAGCTTCGGCGAGGTGCTGCCCTGGGCCGACCAGTTGCTCGACGCCCTCGATTACCTGCACTCCCAGACCCCGCCGATTGTCCACCGCGACCTCAAGCCCCAGAACCTCAAGCTGACGCCGCGTGACGAGATTGTGCTGCTCGACTTTGGCCTAGCCAAAGGGGGCACGACCGGCCTCGATGCGACCAAGGCCGAGGGCGCAAGTCTTTTCGGCTATACCCCGCAGTACGCGCCACTTGAGCAGATCCAGGCCACCGGCACCGACCCGCGCAGCGATCTCTACAGTCTTGCCGCAACGCTCTACGCCTTGCTGGCCCACAAAGCGCCGCCCAACGCCCTCGACCGCGCCGCCGCCGTGCTTCAGGGTGCCTCCGACCCGCTGCGGCCCCTGGTCGAGCTGAACCCCCAGGTGCCCCAGGCGGTCAGTGCGCTCTTGGTACGCTGCATGGCGCTTGCCGCCAACAACCGACCCGCCAGCGCCGCCGCCGTGCGCGCCGAACTGGCCGATGCCATCCGCACAGGCGCAGCGGGTGCGGCGACCGCCGGGATGCGTACGATCATCCAGCCGCCGCCAGAGTCGGCGCAGGTTCGCATCATACCACCGCCAGGGTTGGCGCAGGCCAACAGCGCGCCGCCGCCACCACTCACACCAGGGCCGAGCATCCCCACGAGCGTGCCGCCGCCGAATCGCGCTTGGCTCCCGCTCCTGATTGTCGGCATCGTTGGCCTATTGCTGGTGGCCGTCCTTGGCGGCGCCCTTCTCTTTCTGGCAAAAGGCTTCGTGGACGGCCCGCCCCCTGGCACCGTAATCGTCGCGGTGGACGCCCCAACCGCCGTAAGCACGGTCGAGCGGCCCACCGTCGCCGTGCCCACGCAGCCTGTGTCCGATGGCCCGCTGCCCAATGTGGCGGCCACGATGGCCGCCGTGGAGGCGACGGCAAACGCCGCTTTTACCGAGGCCCAGCAGACGGCCCAGACCGCCTTGGGCGGGGATGAGCGCCAGCGCCCAGGTGCCGCCCTGGGCCGCGTGAGCCTCGAATTTGGTGAAAAGGGGACGGGCGACGGTTTTCTGGACGACCCGCGTGGTGTCGCCATCGGCCCCGACGGCGCAATCTACGTCGCCGACTACAGCAACCGGCGCATCCAGCGCTTCAGCCCCAAGGGCAAATTCGAGCGCAGCTTCTTCGTCAAGGAAGACCGGCCCATCCTCGCCCTTGCCGCCGACCGGCAGGGCCGCGTGCTAGTGGCTCAAAATTCCCAGGTGAGCGTCTTCGACGGGAAGACCGGCAAGCTCGTTACGACCTTCACCGACAGCCAGGGCAACGGCTTCGAGGATCTGGAGGTGCTAGGCGACGGGAGCCTGATCGCGATCCCTTGGGCTGGCGACGACCTTGTGCGCCTCAGCGCTGAGGGGGTCGAGACGGGGCGCATCAAGCACATACTCAAGGCGGCGGACGCTGAGGGTTCGCCCCAAGCCGTGGCCGCCGATGGGCTCGGCACGCTCTACATCCTCGCCGATCAGGGGCAGACCGTCTACATCTTTGGGTCTGACGGGGCTTTCAGGGACAAGTTCAGCGTGTCTGACGCCAACGCCTTTGGCGAGATCGCCGTGGACGGCCAGGGGCGCATCTATGTGCCCGGCTTCTTCAAGGGCGTGCAGGTCTTTGCGCCCGACGGTCGTCCGCTCGACGTGATCAGACTGCCAGGTAGCGCCTTCGACCTGACCTTCGACGACCAGGATAACCTCTACGCAGCCACCAACGCGCCAAAGGTCGTGAAGCTCCAGGTGCGGGGGCAATAGCGCGCCGCTCAATGGTCATCAGCCGGCTCGCCCCAGACGATCTCGATGCGGCTCCACGCTTTTTCTGCGGTGGCCATCGTGATCACGTCAGGGTCGCGCACAGCGCGTGGATAGAGCGTGATCTGCGGGGTGCCCAACGCACGTCCTGGGTGCGCCTCGGCACCCCGCAGCAGCACAAAGCCACAGGGGCGAGCCGAGACGGCGACCCACACCTCGCCGCGCTGCTCAAGCGCAAGCGAGAGCGTCAGCCCCGGCAGGACGGTCACCGGCACCACGATCCGCCCACCAGGGGCGAGTTGCTCGCGCCATGCCGGCAGGAGATCCCAGGCACCGACTGTGACGATAATGCGCGCAAAGGGGGCCGCGTCGGGTGCGCCGAGCGCCCCGTCGGCGTGGCGCACCTCGACCTCGGGGTAGCCTGCGGCCACCAAGTGGGCGCGGGCGGCGACCGTCAGTTCGGCGTCAAGATCGAGGCTGAGCACCCGGCCCGTGGGGCCAACGATCTGCGCCATCAGCGCCGCGTTATAGCCGGTACCCGCGCCAATCTCAAGCACACGCTGGCCCGGTGCTAGGTCAAGTTGGGCCAGCATCAGCGCCATGAGCGACGGCTGCGACGACGAACTGAGCCACTCGTCGCCAGCACGCTTGATCGCGACGGCCTGATCCGCGTAGATCTGCTCAAGCGGGTGTCCAGGGAGAAAATAGTGGCGTGGCACCGCGTCAAACGCCGCCGCGATGGCCGGATCGTCCAACAGCCCTTCGTGGCGCAGATGCGCGATCAGCGCCGCATGCATCCGTCGCGCCGCCGCGTGGTCGAAGCTATGCGGTTGACCAGACATAGCCCCTCCTTTCCCTACGCCCCGAGTATAGCACGCGCACGTTGAGCGTCACCCCATAGCATACCCATAGGGGCATCCATACACGAAAGCGGGCTACGGTTGTCCATGAAAAGACCTTATGTTATACTCTGCCACGGTTCGCCCCAACGCCACAAACGCAGCAGCGTAGCGCACCAAGCGGTCAACTTGTGCATTTTCACAACCTATGGTATCCTGTTTGTGAAGAACTTAACGAAGCCCTAGTAACGTCCAAGTGAGGAACCCCGAGGGCCACGAGGCCCACCCTGAGCAGAGCATCTACCGTCTGCTCGCTACGTTTGCGCTGTGCTTTGTGGCTCTAAAGAGCGAAGGAGTAGGGTAAAGGCCGCAGGTTGCCTAGCAAAATGAGCTATGGTACACTCGGCCCGGCCTTCAGACAGGTTCGCCGATACGTGAACCAATGACGGCCTTCCCCCGCCCCGTTGTCGTGATCAAACGCTTGTGAAGGAATTCCCAACACTGTATCAGAGGGGACTGTAGCGATGCGGAACCGGATCCTCACCGCCCTGGGAGTCGCCGCCGTCATTGGCGTTGTACTCTTCTTCTTGGGCATCCGAATGACGAAGGACGATCTGCATATCTCGGCTGCGGCAGAACCACTCTTCTGTCTCGGCGGCCAGATCTCAGGCGAGTTTTGCTCCAAGGAGACGGTCGTTCCGATTACCAACTCACTGCTAATGACGATCCTGGTGGATCTGGCTTTGGTGAGTGTGGCGGTCTTTGTTGGGCAGAAGCTCCAGCAGGTGCCGACCGGCTTCCAGAACGTGGTCGAGGCGATCATCGAGTTCTTCTACGACTTCGCACGCGGGGTCGATGCGAAGAATGTCGGCAAGTTCTTTGCCCTCCCAGCGACGATCTTTCTCTTCTTCCTAGTCGGTAACATGTTCGCCTTGGTGCCCGGTATGGGCAGCATCGGGACGTGTCGGCCAGAAGTGGCGGCGGAGGGCGCGGCGGCGACTCACGCGCCAGCCGCAGCGGGCGAGGCGGCGGCTAAGCCAGCGGCTCCGCTGCTTGTCCAGACCTTCCCGGCCTACTGCGGCAAAGGTAACCTGTTCATCCCCTGGCTGCGCGCACCGGCGGCTGACCTGAACGTCACCTTCGCTTTCGCCCTCGTAGCGGTCTTTATGATTGAGTTCTGGGGCTTCCAGGCGCTGGGCATCGGCTACCTGGGCAAGTTCTTCATCAACCCCTTCGGCAAAGAGGGCGCGATTATGACGCTCGTTGGTCTCATTGAGTTCATCTCAGAGATTATGCGTATCGTCGCTTTCGCCTTCCGTATTTTTGGCAACATCTTTGGCGGTGAGGTCGTGCTGGCCGTGATGGCCTTCCTCTTCGCCTACCTGTTGCCGCTACCCTTCTATGGCCTCGAGCTGTTCGTCGCCTTTATCCAGGCGGTGATCTTCGCGGTGCTTACGCTGGTCTTCTCGGCACTTGCGGTGCAGTCGCACGGCGGCCACGAGGACGAACACAGCCACGGCGCCGGTGAAAAGGCGGCTGCGGCCCATTAGGACGGAACGTTCGCGACGGGACGTAGTTGCATCTAGTAAGGTTGTGTTTAGGAGGAGTTTGACCATGACGGACGACGGGCTGCGGCTTCTGGCAATGGCACTGGCAATCGGTATCGGCGGGATTGGCCCTGGCGCTGGCATCGGGATCATCTTCGGCAGCGCTCTTGAGGCGATGGGCCGCAATCCCGAGGCTGAGGGTCTGGTGCGTACGTATATGTTCCTTGGCTTCGCGCTCACCGAGGCGCTGTTCATCTTCGGCTTGGTGTTCGGTCTGCTGATCGGCTTCAAGATTCTCTAGTTCGTGCATCCAGCTCGCCCGTCGGTTGGGCGCCAGCATGTGAGATGAGGAGTCAAGTACAGTGGAAAAACTGGGCATTAATTGGGGTCTGCTCATCGCGCAGATCTTCAACGTGGTCTTTCTGGTCTGGTTGCTGGGCCAGTTCCTCTTCAAGCCTGTCTTGAACATGCTGAGTGAGCGAACCCGGCGCGTGCAGGAGAGCCTGAAAGAGGCAGATCAGGTCAAGCAGCAGCTCGCCAACGCACGGCGCGACTACGAGGCCGAGCTAGGCAAGGCGCGCAAAGAGGGTGCCGCACTCGTAGTGCAGGCGCAGGAGCGCGCCAAGTCTCAGGAGGCCGAGATCCTCGCCCAGGCTCGCCGTGAGGCGGAGCGTCTGAAAGAGGACGCCCGTACGCAGGCCGTTCAGGAGCGCGATCAGCTTCTGCGCGAGGCCAAGGGGCAGATCGCCGAACTGGTGACGCTGACCGCTAGCCGCGTGCTTGGCGCCGAGCTTCAGGCCAAGGGTCACGATACGCTGATCGCCGAGTCGCTGGCCGCCCTGGGTCGCCGTAACTAAGCCGTCGTGGCAGGCAGGGACGCGTACTCTTCTGTCAGATTCGTCCAGGAAATTAAAGATCCATGGCAACCACAGTTGATGCCAAAGCGATCGCGAGCACGCTCTACGAGTCGCTGATCGGGGCGACTCTGGAGCAACTCCAAGCGACCGCGCCGAAGCTGTCCGGTTTTGCCGGCGGCGATGTCGCCCAGCGGGTTGACGCAGCCCTGCCGGCCAATGCTCTGCCCCAGGTACGCAACTTTCTGCTCAGCCTGGCCAACGAGGGGCTGCTTGACCAACTCGGTGAGGTGGTCACGGCGTTCGGTAATTTCACGGCTGGCCCACCCGCGCAGGCGCTTGCCGCCGTCGTCACCAGTGCGGTTGCGCTCAGTGCCAACCAGCAGGCGACGATCAGCGCCGACCTCCGCACGCGCTACGGTGCCGAGACGAAGGTGAGCTTCACGATTGATGCCTCGCTGATCGGTGGCCTGGTGATCCGCGTTGGCGATCAGGTACTCGATAACAGCCTTCGCACGCGCCTTAGCGCTGTTCAGCGCAACATGCTTACGAGCTAAGCAGGCAACAGGCAACAGGCAGCGGGTTTTCAGCGACCCCCCACGCCACAGGACAGCCGGACGCCGGACGGATGGCCTGAGCGTGGCTTGGCTCTCGCTGGTGCCTGTTGCCTGTTGTCTACTCACGTAGGGAGCAGAGCTTATGACGACTGTTACTGACGAACTTATCTCCCGCTTGCGCGCCGGGATCAAGACTGGCGTTGACCTGAAGCCGCGCCAGGTTAATGTCGGTACCGTCGCCTCGGTGGGCGACGGTGTTGCGCGGATCAATGGCCTTGATCGGGCGATGGCCTCGGAGTTGCTCGAGTTCTCGGCGAAGGCCGGGCGCACCGAGCCAATCTACGGCATCGCGCTGAACCTTGAAGATGATAGCGTGGCCGCTATCGTGCTTGGCGAGGACGAGACCATTGCCGAGGGCGACCTCGTCACCTCAACCGGCCAGGTCATCTCGGTGCCCGTCGGCCAGAACCTGCTCGGTCGCGTGGTGAATGCCTTGGGCCAGCCCATCGACGGCAAGGGGCCGCTCAACACCACCGCGATGCGCCCGATTGAGCGTATCGCCCCCGGTGTGATCACCCGCAAGTCGGTGGACGCCCCGGTGCAGACCGGCATCGTTGCCATTGATGCGCTCATTCCGGTCGGTCGCGGCCAGCGCGAGTTGATCATCGGCGACCGCCAGACCGGCAAGACCGCCGTGGCCGTGGATACCATCCTCAACCAAAAGGGTGAGGGGATGATCTGTATCTACGTCGCTATCGGCCAGCGCCGCGCCCAGATCGCCCAGGTGGTGGGCACCTTCGAGAAGTACGGTGCGCTAGAGTACACCATCGTCGTTGCCGCCTCAGCCTCCGAGAGCGCCGCCCTCCAGTACATCGCCCCCTACGCCGGTTGCGCGATGGGCGAAGAGATTATGGAGAACGGCGTCAAGCTCGATGGCAAGCTGGTCAAGGACGCGCTGATCGTCTATGACGACCTGAGCAAGCACGCCGTGGCCTACCGCCAGGTGTCGCTGCTGCTGCGCCGCCCCCCTGGCCGCGAAGCCTACCCCGGCGACGTATTCTACCTGCACTCGCGCTTGCTGGAGCGTGCCGCCCGCTTGGACGAGAAGAACGGCGGCGGCTCGCTAACCGCGCTGCCCGTGATTGAGACCCAGGCCAACGACGTATCGGCCTACATCCCCACCAACGTGATCTCGATCACCGACGGCCAGATCTACCTGGAGGCGGATCTCTTCAACGCCGGCCAGCGCCCCGCGCTCAACGTGGGCATCTCGGTCAGCCGTGTGGGTTCCTCGGCGCAGACCCGTGCCATGCGCTCGGTGGCTGGTAAGCTGAAGGGCGAACTGGCACAGTTCCGCGACTTGGCGGCCTTCGCCCAGTTTGCGAGCGACCTTGATGCGACGACGAAGGCCCAGATTGATCGCGGCCAGCGTCTGCAAGAGTTGCTCAAGCAGCCGCAGTACAACCCGCAGCCGATTGAGGATCAGGTGGCGATCCTGTTCGCCGCCAATAACGATTACCTCAACGATGTGCCGGTCGCCGCAATCACGACTTGGCGCGACGACTTCATCCAGTTCCTGAAGACCGCGCACCCCGAGGTGCGGCGGCTGGTCGCCGCGAACCGCCTTGACCGGAAGTTCCCGTCCGACGAGGTGAAGAACGCCCTGGTCAGCGCGATCAAGGAATTCAAGGCCACGAGCAACTATAGCTGATTTTGGATTGCTGGTTTTGGATTTTGGATTGGACAATCCAAAATCCAAAATCCACAATCTAAAATGGAGTCGATATGGCTTCTAGCCGCGAAATCAAACGGCGCATTCGCTCGGTGAAGAACGTAGGCCAGATCACCCGCGCCATGGAGATGGTCGCGGCTTCGAAGATGCGGCGCGCCCAACGCAATGTGCTGGCGGCACGCCCGTACGCAGATCGTATGCGCGAGCTCATGGGCGATCTGACCGCCCGCGTCTCTGGCCCGGCGACCAAGGGCACCCTGCTCGAAAAACGCGCCGTGGTCAAGAATGTCGGCCTGATTATCGTCACGCCCGACCGTGGCCTCTGCGGGAGCTTAATCACGAACGTGCTGCGCCGCGCTGTGCGCTTCATGATCGACCAGCGCGCGCTGAACCACGGCGTCGAGGTCTTTGTCTACGGCAAAAAGGGGCGCGACTATGCGGTACGCAATAGTCTAGCCCTCGTCGGCGAGATGACCAAGATCGGCGATTCGCCGCGCATTGAGGACATCCTTGGGGTCGCCGTCGGTGCCATCAAGGGCTTCCAGACCGGGCGCTACGACGAACTTTATATCATCTATAGCGAATATATTAACACCCTGGTGCAGCGCGCAACGGTGAAGCAACTGGCCCCGGTCGAAACGCCGGATGCTCCCGTGAGCACGAACCAGATCTTCACCTACGAGCCGGGCGAGGAAGAGGTGCTGCACGCGGTGCTGCCGCGCTACGTGGAGACGCAGATCTACCAGGCGATTCTCGAGTCGAGCGCCAGCTTCTACTCGGCGCAAATGGTGGCAATGCGGAACGCCACCAAGAGCGCGAAGGATCTGGTTAAGGATCTGACCCTCACCTTTAATAAGGCGCGTCAGGCCGCGATTACGAAAGAAGTCAGCGAGATCTCGTCAGGTGCCGCCGCCCAGGCGGAGTAGTGCCAGCGAACGCTAGGCGGCGCAGGGCACTGCGCCTCTACGGAGGAAGATATGTCTGAGCAAAATGGAATCATCGCCGAGATCATCGGCGTGGTTGTTACCGCCAACTTTCCTCAGGGCCACGTGCCCGAGATCTATAACGCGCTGGTCATTCCGCTGGACGGCGGCGGGCGCTTGGTGTGTGAGGTGCAGCAGCAACTGGGTAACGGCAGCGTCAAGGCGGTCGCCATGGGCACCACCGATGGCCTGCGCCGTGGCCTGACGGTGCTTGACACCGGCAAGCCGATCTCGGTGCCGGTTGGCCCGCAGACCCTGGGCCGCGTGTTCAGCGTGCTGGGCGACCCGATTGACAACGAGGGCGAGATTGACGCGAAGGTCGAGCGCCGCCCGATCCACCGCGAGGCACCCTCGTTTGAGGAGCAGAGCACCGAGGCCCAGGTCTTCGAGACGGGCATCAAGGTGATTGACCTGATCGCCCCCTTCACCCGTGGCGGCAAGACCGCGATCTTCGGCGGCGCTGGCGTCGGCAAGACCGTGGTCATCCAGGAGTTGATCGCCAACATCGCCAAAGAGCAGTCAGGCTACTCGGTCTTCGCCGGTGTAGGCGAGCGCTCACGCGAGGGCAATGACCTCATCCACGAGATGAAAGAGGCCAGCATCGACGCGAACACCACCGTGTTCGACAAGACGGTGATGGTCTTCGGCCAGATGAATGAGCCGCCAGGGGCGCGTCTGCGCGTCGGCCTCACCGCCCTGACGATGGCCGAGTACTTCCGCGATGAAGGCCGCGACATTCTGCTCTTCGTCGATAATATCTTCCGCTTCGTCCAGGCAGGCTCCGAGGTTTCGTCGCTGCTTGGCCGTATGCCCTCGCAGGTGGGCTACCAGCCGACCCTGGGCACCGAAATGGGCGAGCTTCAGGAGCGCATCACCTCGACGAAGAAGGGCTCGATTACCTCGATGCAGGCCGTGTACGTGCCCGCCGACGACTACACCGACCCGGCACCCGCCACGGTGTTCGCCCACCTCGACGCGACGATCTCGCTTGAGCGCGGCATCGCCGAGCGCGCCATCTTCCCAGCGGTAGACCCGCTGGCCTCGACTAGCCGCATTCTTGACCCGAATGTGGTCGGCGACGAGCATTACAAGGTCGCGCAGGATGTGAAGCGCGTGCTTCAGCGCTACAAGGACCTCAAGGACATCATCGCCATCCTCGGTATGGAGGAGCTAGGCGACGAGGATAAGCTGACCGTGTCGCGGGCGCGCAAGATGGAGTTGTTCTTCTCGCAGCCCTTCACGGTGGCGCAGCAGTTCACCGGGCGCCCCGGCAAGTACGTGCCGGTCGCCAAGACGGTGCAGTCGTTCGCCCGCGTGCTGGCTGGCGAAGGCGACCACATCCCCGAGTCCTATTTCTACATGCAGGGCGACTTCGAGGAAGTGATCCAGGCTTACGAGGCCAGCCAGAAGGCGTAGCGGGGCGTTGCCCCACACCCCTGGGGTGCCGGGGAACGAGCGTCCCCGCGCCCCTTCTAATGAGGTAACCTATGCCAATGCACCTTGAGATCGTCACCGCCGAGCGGGTCATCTTCTCGGACGAGGTTGACCAAGTCAACGCACCGACCCGCGACGGGCGCGTGGGGATTCTGCCGCGCCATGAGCCGCTGCTGACGATTCTCCAGCCGGGTGAACTGGGGATCATCAAGGATGGCGTGCGAACCCCCTACGCCATTTCGGGCGGTTTTATGGAAGTGTTGTCGAGCCGGGTGACAATCTTGGCCGACACGGTCGAGCGCGCCGATGAGATTGATGAGGCCCGCGCGGAAAAGTCACGGCGGGTCGCTGAGGAGCGCAAGCAGGGTGCCCAGACTGAGCGCGACATGGCGCTGGCTGAGGCCAAACTGCGGAAAGAACTGGTGCGCCTCCAGGTGGCCCGTATGAAGAGTGCGCGTCGTCAATAATAAGGGTGGTGGCCCGCACACCCTGCCCCCCTCTCCCGCAATGCGGGGGAGGGGGGTTGATGTTCACGGCGTCACCTGTTTCTCAGCGAGGACGCGGCAGCTTTGCAGGCTACCAGCGCAAAATCAGCTATAATAGCGGGCGCTTTTTGACCCAAACATTCCAGGGGAACGTATGGCGCGCAAGATCGGGATCGACCTGGGCACGGCGAACGTGCTCGTCTATCTGAAGGGCCGGGGCATCGTGCTCTCAGAGCCGTCAGTGGTGGCCCTGAGCACGAAGGATGGGCGCGTGCGCGCGGTGGGCAGCGAAGCCCTGGCGATGCTCGGTCGCGAGCCGGAGAGCATCGAGGTGGTGCGCCCGATGCGGAATGGTGTGATCGCCGACTACCAAGTCACCGAGGCGATGCTCAAATATTTTATTGGGCGGGCGGCGGGCCGCTTCCGCATCTCGAAGCCCGAGGTGATGATCTGCATTCCCGCCGGGGTGACCAGCGTCGAGATGCGGGCTGTCCGTGACGCCGCCCTTGAGGCCGGGGCCAGCCGGGCCTACCTCATCCGCGAGCCGTTGGCGGCGGCGATTGGGGCCAACATTCCCGTCGCGCAGCCCAGCGGCAACCTGATCATTGATATTGGCGGCGGCACGACCGAGGTGGCCGTGATCTCGCTCAACGATATTGTGGTCAGCACGTCGGTGCGCGTCGGCGGCAATAAGTTTGATGAGGCCATTGCCGCGTACGTCAAACGCAAGTACAACGTGCTGATTGGTGAGCGCACCGCCGAGAGCATCAAGATCGAGATTGGCTCGGCCCTGCCGCTTGACCGCCCCCTGACCACGCAGGTGCGCGGGCGCGACCAGGTGGCCGGTCTGCCCCGCACGATTGAGGTTGACTCGAATGAGATCACCGAGGCGATCCAGGAGCCACTAGAGGCGATTGTCAATGCGGTGCGCGCCGTGCTGGTCGAGACCCCGCCGGAGCTGTCGTCCGACATTATCGACAAGGGCATGGTGATGACTGGCGGCGGCTCGATGCTTAGGCGCATCAACGAACTGTTGACTGAGGTTACCGGCGTGCCATGCTACGTCGCCGACCAACCCGCCTCGTGCGTCGCTATCGGCACCGGCTTGGCGCTGGAAAACCTCGACATTTTGCGCGATAGCCTGAGCGGGGATGATCTGAACTAATAGCCGATAGCCGATAGCCGATAGCCGAAAGTTGCAGCGATGGGCGCCTTTGAGCAACAATTGATGGAGCGTCTGGAGGACTACGCGCTTCGTGTGATTACCGTCTACAGCGCCTTGCCCGACTATCCCGACGCTGGCTATCAGGTGGCGCAGGTACTCGGCAAACAACTCCTGCGCTCAGGTACCTCTGTCGGGGCAAACTTTGCTGAGGCGACCCGCACCCATAGCTTGGCCGACAAAGCGGCAAAGCAGCAGGTCTGCATCAAGGAGCTGGAGGAAACTGCCTACTGGCTACGCTTACTCGTCAAGGCCGATCTGCTAGCATCACAACGGCTAGAGCCGCTGCTGGCTGAAACCAGCGAGCTAACAGCCATCTTTGTCGCCAGCGTCCGTAGATTACAGCAGGCATCCTAATGCGTGACTCTATCGGCTATCGGCTATCGGCTATCGGCTATATCTTCGCCCACGCGGCCTGCC